>NZ_JBIRBA010000017.1:0-234412 GCF_044326345.1 Actinomadura sp. 9N215
GGGGGTTCCAGGGGGTCGTCCCCCTGGGCCAACACAGCCCGGTAACGGGGGTTCCAGGGGGTCGCCCCCCAGGGCTAGAAAGGCGGCTGGGAGGGCGCTGATCACGTCGTCGGCCGTTATCGGGGATTCGGCGCCTGGGGCGGGGGCCGCGGCGAGGCGGGCGGCCAGGCCGTGGAGGTAGGCGCCGGCGGCGGCCGCGTCCATGGCGGGCAGGCCGCCGGCGAGGAGGGCGCCGATGAGGCCGGAGAGGACGTCGCCCGTCCCGGCGGTGGCGAGGCGCGGCGTGCCGGTCGGGTTGACGCGGACGGGACGGTCCTGCTCGGCGATCAGCGTGGTCGAGCCCTTGAGCAGGACGGTCGCGGACAGTTCGGCGGCGGCGCGGCGGACGTGTTCGAGCCGGGCGGCCTCGATGGCGTCGCGGTCGCCGCCGATGAGGCGGGCCAGCTCGCCCGCGTGGGGCGTGAGGACGGTCGGGGCCGCGCGGGCGAGGAGGTCGCGGCGGCGGGCCAGGACGGTGAGGCCGTCGGCGTCCACGAGGGCGGGCAGGTCGGTGGCGAGGACGGCCGCCAGCAGCGACTCGGCGGCGTCGCCGGTGCCGAGGCCGGGGCCGACGACCCAGGCCTGGACGCGTCCGACGCGTTCGAGGACCTTCGGCTCGTGCGGGCCGGGGTCGATGACCGTGGTGACGGCCTCGGGCCAGCGCTGCCGGACGAGCTCGACCGGCCGGGCGACGGAGGCGAAGCGGACCATCCCGGCGCCACCGCGCAGCGCGCCGCCCGCGCTGAGGACGGCCGCGCCGGTGAACGCGTCGCCGCCGGCGAGGACGCCGACGACGCCGCGCCGGTACTTGTCGGACTCGGGTCCCGGCTCGGGCGGCCGGACGTCCGCCGGGCGGGCGGCGACGACGTCCGGGTCGGGCAGGTCGGGGCCGAGGCCGATGTCGACCAGTTCGACCACGCCGCAGTGGGACGCGCCCGGATCGATCAGCAGGCCGGGCTTGTGCGTCCCGAAGGTGACGGTGACGTCGGCGTGGACGGCGGCTCCCGCCACCTGGCCGGTGCTCGCGTCGACGCCGCTCGGGACGTCGCAGGCCACGACGAGGCCGCCGGACTCGGCGGCGAGCGCGGCGTAGCGGGCGTGGGGGTCGCGGAGGGCGCCCGTCCCGCCGATGCCGGTCAGGCCGTCGACGATCAGGTCGGCGGCGGCGATGGCGACGGCGGCCTCGTCCTCGCCGAGCAGGCGGCCCCCGGCGGCGCGCAGGGACGCCAGCCCCCGCTCGTGGATCTTGGAACCGGCCTGGACGACCCGGACGCGGGCACCGCGCCGGGCGAGCCTGGCGCCGGCGTAGAGGGCGTCGCCGCCATTGTCGCCGCCGCCGACGAGGAGGACGACGCGCGACCCGTACACGGCGGGCAGGACGCGGGCGCACACCGAGGCCAGTCCGGCGGCGGCGCGCTGCATCAGGGCGCCGTCCGGGAGCCGGGCCATCAGGGCCCGCTCGGCGGCCCTGACCTTGCCGACCTCGTGCGCGTACCTCATCCGCGGCTCCCCACGTAGATCACATGCCTAGAGTGCCACGCGAAGGCTTTACACAACCCGGCCCTCGGGGCATTTGTAGGTTGCGCTGCAAGTTTCAGTGTCATGTGCGCCTAAGAATGATCGGCCGTAGAATCTTCATCATCCGGTCCGACGTATTCGCGCCGCCGCGCACCGGTGCGGCGGAATGCGCCCCGATCAGTCCGCAGCGACTGGAGAGGCCCGAGCAATGAGCACTTCCCGAGGTCCCTCCGTCCGGCAGCGGCGGCTGGCCGCGGAACTCCGCCGGCTCCGCGAGCGGCAGGGCCTCACCGGGGACGGCGTCGCCGAACGGCTGGCCTGGTCCACCGCCAAGGTCAGCCGGATCGAGAACGCGCGGACCGGGGCGAAGATCGACGATGTGCTGCGGCTCCTCGACCTGTACGAGATCGACGGCCCCCGCCGCGACGACCTCCTCTCGCTGGCGCACGACGCCGCGCGGCGCGGATGGTGGGAGGAATACCGCGACCTGCCGAGCCCGCTGGCCGACTTCATCGCCCTGGAGTCCGAGGCCACGGCCATGCGCGAATGGGGCAGCACGGTCTTCCCCGGACTGCTGCAGACCGAGAGCTACGCGCGGAATGTGATCGGCGGCTGGAGCGACCTCGCCACCCTGCCCCCGCAGGAACTGGAACGCCGGCTTGACGTGCGAATGCGCCGCCGGGAGGTGCTGTACCGGACGCGCCCGCTGGAACTGTCCGCGGTTCTCGACGAGGCGGTTCTGCAGCGCCGGATCGGAGACCAGAAGGTCATGCGGGAGCAGCTGGAACATCTGTGCCGGATGACCGAGCTTCCGAACGTGACCGTGCAGATCCTGCCTTTGAACACGGCACACTCGGTGTTGGCCGAGTCGTTTATCCTGCTGCAATTCTCACCGGTGCACGACATCGTTTTCCCTGATATCGTGCACACCGAATCCCTGACGATCAGCCACTTTGCGGATGAGGCTGTCACATATATGTACGGGCTGGCCTATTCAAGTCTGTCCGGCCAGGCCTTGGACACCACCGAATCACGGCGACGCATCGTTGCGGCCAGAGACGCCTGGTGAGGGGTCCGCAAAGCGGCTCAATCCTTGTGAAAGGCACCGAGTGTCCCGTTTCGCCACTCCTGCTCCGCAATGGAGGAGAAGCGCCCACTGCGGGGCGAGCAACACATGCGTCGAAGTCGCCTCATTGGTCGGTTCGTCCCATTCCATTGGGGCGCGCGACGCCAAGCACGGCACGCAGAGCCCGGTCCTGTCGTTCTCCCAGGGAGAGTGGCGGGAGTTCGTCGAACGAGCCAGGAAGGGCGAATTCGATTTGGGTCGATGACGTGCGGTTGAGCCCCGTCCGGCGCCTCACGAGGGCGCGGTAGGGGAGCGCAGCGAGCGAGCCGGGTCCGCACGGGGCTCGGCTCGTGGCCGCCACACCGGAAACTCTGCTCCTTCCTCAGCACTCTGGCCGCACAAGCACCGTCCTGACCGTGTGTGATCAGCAGTTTTTTGCGATCTTGTTACCTTGTGCTTGGCACCGGCAGCGCGGCCGCGGGCAAATGCAACTTTCGAGGCAGGAGCCGGAATGAGTTTCCAAGGATCACCGCCCGCCCGATGGAGGAGGAGCGCCCGATGCGGCGCCAGCAACGGGTGCGTCGAGGTCGCACGGCTCGACGACGAGGCGATATCCGTACGGGACACCGAGGACACCGCGACACGCCTCGCGTTCGGCCTCGGCGAATGGCGCGAGTTCGTCCGGGGCGTACGGGACGGCCGTTTCGACGGCCGCTGAAACCATCCCTGCAAATTTCACGCGACTGAGATTCTCAGAGTGCCGGAGAATTACGTCCAACGGTGTGCGCATTCCTCTTTTCACGCCACGCGAACGCCGCGTGGCACGCGGTAAAGGGGGGTTCGCAACCGGGACGTCGTAATGCCGACCGCACCGGCGGCGAGCGCCAGGTCGAAGAGCAGTCCGTACGGCCAGACGGCCTTCTCGTCGTCGTCGTTCCCGCCGTATCCGCCGGTGCCGCCGGGCCGGGCCGCGTCGTAGACCACGTTGGCCTCGTCCCCCTGGCGGATGTCGCGCACCTCGCGGCT
Organism: Actinomadura sp. 9N215; assembly: GCF_044326345.1. Lineage (NCBI taxonomy): Bacteria > Bacillati > Actinomycetota > Actinomycetes > Streptosporangiales > Thermomonosporaceae > Actinomadura > Actinomadura sp. 9N215. Next base: position 3,650 of record NZ_JBIRBA010000017.1, read on the forward strand.
GAGACCGCCGAGCGGGTCGTTCGACGGCGCCCGCTCGTACACGTGGCCGTTGACGACGTACCGGCGCTCGGGCAACCGCGGCGCCGCGTCGGCGAGGACGACCACGGGGTTGGGCGCCAGCAGCCACCAGACCCGCTCGGTGTGCTCGATCGACCTGCGATGGGAGCCGTACTCGGAGTCCACCCACCGGTGCTCCGCGGTGATCGGCACCGCGATCATGTAGAGCAGCGGCGTGCCCACCAGCAGCCCGAACACCGTCATGTACGACATCAGCACCGAGGTGACGCTGCGCGCGAGCACCGCCGACCACGCCTGCGACACCGCGCAGACCACGCCGATCAGCAGGCCGATGACCAGCAGGACGACCACGGCGTGGCCGGCGCCGACCGCGCCCTCGGCCACCGGCCACAGCACGCACGGGAGCGTGAGGACCAGCGTGAGCAGCCCGGTCCCCCAGGCCGCGGCGAGCTTGCCGAGCGCGATGTCGGCGGCCGTGAGCCGTGTGACCTGGAGCGTGGCGAGCGTCCCGCGCTCCCGGTCCCCGTTGATCGACTGGCCGCTCAGCGCCGGGGTGACCAGCAGCGTCAGCACGAGCACCCCGAACAGCACGCTGCCGAACATCGACACGCCAGGCTCGCCGAAGGTGGACGTGTCGTCGATCTCCAGCGCCAGCCGCAGCAGCAGCCCGAGCCCGTTCACGATCACGAACCAGACGGCGAGCAGCGCCTTCCAGCGGCCCGTCCGCAGCCGGGTTCTGATCTCCTGCCTGGCCACCAGGCCGATCCCGTGCGCGGTCATGGCCGTCACCTCCGGTTCTCGGTCATCGCCAGGTACGCCGATTCGAGCGCGCTGCCCGCGGGCGCGAGGCCGGAGACCGGCACGTCGGCGGCGACCAGCTCGGCGAGCAGCGCCGCCGCCTCCGCCTCGGTGAACGGGCCGACCTCCGCGCCGCCCGGCAGGTCGGCGGTGGGTTCCAGGCCCGTCCGCCCGTCGAGGACGCGCGGGAGGGCCGCGGTCAGCAGCCCGGCGTCGAGCGACCGGATCCGCCATCGGACGCGGGCCTCCACGCCGGTGAGGTCGGCCATCGCGTGGTCGCCGGCCGTCCGCCCGTGGTCGACCAGGACGACCCGGTCGGCGATCTCCTCAAGCTCGCTGAGGATGTGGCTCGACACCAGCACCGCGGCGCCGTCCGCCGCCAGCGACCGCAGCAGGTCGCGCAGCTCGATCCGGGAGCGCGGGTCGAGGCCGGACGCGGGCTCGTCCAGCAGCAGGACGCGCGGGCGGTGCACCAGCGCGCGGGCCATCCCGAGCCGCTGCTTCTGCCCGCGCGACAGCGCGTGGACGGGCTGCCCGAGCTTGTCCTCCAGATGGACGAGGCTCAGCAGCGCCCGCACCCGGTGCGGTCGCTCCTCCTTCGGCAGCCCGTAGGCGTCGGCGAAGAAACCCAGGTACTCGTCCACCGTGAGCTGGTCGTAGACGCCGAACGTGTCGGGCATCCAGCCGAGCGCGTCGCGGACCTCGGCCGGACGGCGGCGCACGTCGTGCCCGGCGATCCGGACCTCGCCCGCGTCGGGCGCGAGCAGCGTCGCGAGGATGAGCAGCAGCGTCGTCTTGCCCGCGCCGTTCGGCCCGACCAGCGCCGTGACCTGCCCGTACGGGACGGCGATGTCGAGCCCGTCGAGGGCCTGCACCGCGCCGAAGCGGCGCGTGACGCCGCGCGCCTCGATCCCGTACTCGCCGTGATCCCCGTGGTCGCCGGGGTGAGCGCGGTCGACGAGGTCGCCGTCCCCGCGGTCGCCGTGTCCTGTCACCCGTCGTCCTCCCGACACCGGCCGGTCCCGATCTTCTGGGACGCGACCCGGCGGCGGAAAGTTCCGGGCAATCCGCGCGATTCGCCCGCTACTCCACCGTGACGGACTTGGCGAGGTTGCGCGGCTGGTCGACGTCGTGGCCCTTCGCCGTCGCCAGCTCGCACGCGAACACCTGCAGCGGGACGGTCGTGACCAGCGGCTGCAGCAGCGTCGGGACGGCCGGGACGCCGATCAGCGTGTCCGCGTACGGCACCACCGACTCGTCGCCCTCCTCGGCGATCACGAGCGTCCTGGCGCCCCTGGCCCGGATCTCCTGGATGTTCGAGACGATCTTGTCGTGCAGGACGTCCCGCGCCCGCGGCGGCACGACCACCACGACCGGCAGGCCCTTCTCGATCAGCGCGATCGGGCCGTGCTTCAGCTCCCCGGCGGCGAAGCCCTCCGCGTGCATGTACGCGAGTTCCTTGAGCTTCAGCGCGCCCTCAAGCGCGACCGGGAATCCGACGTGACGGCCGAGGAACAGCACGCACCGCTCCCCCGCCAGCGACCTGGCCAGCTCCCGGACCGGCTCCATCGTCTCCAGGACCTTCGCGACCTTCTCCGGCATCCGCTCAAGCAGCTGCACCATGGCGAACACCTCGTCGCCCCACTTGGTGCCGCGCACCTGCGCGAGGTAGAGGGCGATGAGGTAGACGGCGACGAGCTGCGTCAGGAACGCCTTCGTCGACGCCACCGCGATCTCCGGCCCCGCGTGCGTGTAGAGGACGCCGTCGCACTCGCGCGGCAGCGTCGAGCCGTTGACGTTGCAGATGCCGAGCAGCTTCGCCTTCTGCTCGCGGGCGTGCCGGACGGCCATCAGCGCGTCCATCGTCTCGCCCGACTGGGAGATCGCGATGACCAGCGTCGCCGGGGACAGGATCGGGTCCCGGTAGCGGAACTCGCTGGCCAGCTCCACCTCGCACGGCAGCCCCGCCCAGTGCTCGATCGCGTACTTGGCGATCAGCCCGGCGTGGTAGGACGTCCCGCACGCCACGATGATGATCTTGTCGACCTCGCGGAGCTCGCGGTCGGGGATGCGCATCTCGTCCAGGCGGAGGCGGCCGTCCGTGCCGATCCGGCCGAGGAGCGTGTCGGCGACCGCCCGCGGCTGCTCGGCGATCTCCTTGAGCATGAAGTAGTCGTAACCGCCTTTTTCCGCGGCGGACACGTCCCAGTCGACGTGGTACTCCTGCACCTCGGCGGGACGCCCCTCGAAGTCGGTGACCTGCACCCCGCCGGCGCGCAGCTCGACGATCTGGTCCTGGCCGAGCTCGATCGCGTCGCGGGTGTGCGCGATGAACGCGGCGACGTCGCTGGCGAGGAAGTTCTCCCCGTCCCCGACCCCGACGACCAGCGGCGAGTTCCGGCGCGCGCCGACCACCAGGTCCGGGTCGCCGGTGTGCATCGCGACCAGCGTGAACGCGCCGTCCAGCCGGCGGCAGACGCGGCGCATCGCGTCGGCGAGGCCGCCGCCCGCCTTCAGCTCGTCCTCCAGCAGGTGCGCGACCGCCTCGGTGTCGGTGTCGGAGCCGAGCTTGTGCCCGGCGTCCTCCAGCTCCGCCCGCAGCCCGGCGAAGTTCTCGATGATCCCGTTGTGGATCACCGCGACGGAGCCGGTGCAGTCGACGTGCGGGTGCGCGTTCCGGTCGTTCGGCGGGCCGTGCGTCGCCCACCGCGTGTGCCCCATCCCGAGCGTCCCGGCGGGCGGGGGCTCCTCGTCCAGGGCGCCCCGCAGGTTCACGAGCTTGCCCGCGCGCTTCGCCGTCGCCAGCTTCCCGTCGGCCAGCACGGCCACCCCGGCCGAGTCGTAGCCGCGGTACTCCAGCCGCGCCAGGCCCTCCACCACCACGTCGAGCGCCGGCCGGCCTCCTACGTACCCCACGATTCCGCACATGGCGGCAACTCTATTCGGTGCCCCGACCAGGGCCTACCGCAAGTGGCGTAGACGGGTGGCGCTCACGTGGACGGCCGGTGAAAACGCCGTGACCGGCCAGGCCTCCCGGTTACTGTTCAGCCATGACGACCGGATGGGACAGCGTGCCGAGCCCCTACGTGCAACTCTCCCGGGACGCCTGGCGCGGGCTGCGCGAGAACACGCCGCTGCCCCTGACCCCCGGCGAGCTGGACGCCCTGCGCGGCCTCAAGGACCCGATCGACATCACCGAGGTCGAAGAGGTGTACCTGCCGCTGTCCCGGCTGCTGAACCTGTTCTTCCTCTCGGACGGACGGCTCCGCGACACCGTCAGCGGCTTCCTCGGCGGCGAGGTGCAGCCCACCCCGTTCATCATCGGCGTCGCGGGCAGCGTCGCCGTCGGCAAGTCCACGACGTCCCGGCTGCTGCGCACGCTGCTCGCCCGCTGGCCCGAGCACCCGAGCGTCGAGCTGGTCACCACCGACAGCTTCCTTCACCCGAACGCCGTCCTGTCCGAGCGCGGGATCATGGACCGCAAGGGCTTTCCCGAGTCGTACGACCGCCGCGCGCTCGTCCGGTTCGTCTCGTCCGTCAAGTCGGGCGCGGCGGAGGCGTCGATCCCGGTGTACTCGCACCTGGAGTACGACATCGTCCCGGACGCGGTGCAGACCGTCCGGCGGCCCGACATCCTGATCGTCGAGGGGCTGAACGTCCTCCAGGCGCCGCCGGCGGGCGCGCTCGGCGTGTCCGACTTCTTCGACTTCTCCATCTACGTCGACGCCCGCGTCGAGGACATCCGGCAGTGGTACATCGACCGCCTGTTCGCACTGCGCCGCACCGCGTTCACCGACCCGCGCTCCTACTTCCACAAGTACGCGAAGGAGCTGGACGAGGACGAGACCGCCGCGTTCGCCCAGCGCGTCTGGCGGGACGTCAACGAGATCAACCTCGTCTCCAACATCCTCCCGACCCGCGCCCGCGCCACCCTCGTCCTCCACAAGAACCGCAACCACGCCGTCCAACGCGTAAGGCTCCGCCGGATCTAGCGTCGGTCACCAGGGGCCGGTTATGGCGAAGGTCATGCCGGGGTCGTAGACGTTGACGAACATCGTGCGGTTGTCGGGGGAGAACGTGACGCCTGCGAACTCGCCCCATTCGGGCTTGTCGTCGGTGCCGATGTTCTGCCTGTTCCGGGCCATCGGGTAGATCTTGCGCCGGCGGGTCACGCCGAAGACGTGCTGGGCGCCGGCGCCGTCCTCGCAGACCATCAGGCCGCCCTGCGGGGCCAGGCAGATGTTGTCCGGCGAGTCGCCAGGGGTTTGGACGTCGGTGTCCGGGCCGAACACGATCACCAGGGTGAGGCGGCGGCGGGACGGCTCGTAGGACCACACCTGGCCGAAGTGGTCGGCGCGCGACCCCTCAGCCTTACGGGCGTAGCTCGACACGAAGTAGACGCGGTCGCCGCCCCAGTAGCAGCCCTCCAGCTTCTGCGCGTGCGTGATGCCGCGGGACCCGAAGTCCTGGAACCGGATCGGCGTCTCCTTGGCGAGCGGATCGGGGACCTTCGCCCACTCGACGTGGTCGAACACCGTGCCGGGCTTGCGCACGACCGACAGGTCGGGGACGTCGGGGACGCGGAGCGCCTCCAGGCGTCCGCCGGCGCGCAGGCTTCCGCGTCCGCCCTTCGGCTTGTCCGGGAGGAAGCGGTAGAACAGGCCGAACGGCTTCTCGAAGGCGTCCTCGGTCTCGTACACGACGCCGTCGCGCGGGTCGACGGCGACCGCCTCGTGCTGGAAGCGTCCCATCGCGGTCAGCGGCTCCGGGACGGTCCCGTCCCGCCGGTACGGGTCGACCTCGAAGATGAACCCGTGGTCCTTGGTGTAGCCGCCGGTGCCCGCCTTGTCCTCGGTCTCCTCGCAGGTCAGCCAGGTGCGCCAGGGGGTGGGGCCGCCCGCGCAGTTCACCGCCGTCCCGGCGATGGCGACGCGTTCGGCGCGGAGGCGTCCGGCTGGGTCGACCTCCAGCGCCGTGCAGCCGCCGAAGCCCCCGGGATCGTAGGTGACGCCCTTGACCGGCGGCACCCGGTGCTCGGCGTCCGGCCGGTTCTCGTGGTTGCGGACGAGCCAGGTCCGGCCGTTGGATCCGGGGAACGTCGACATGCCGTCGCAGTGGCTCGGCACCGGCCCCTCGCCCGAACGCAGCGGCTCGCCCTCGCGGGACAGGATCGTGTAGCGGAAGCCGCGCGGCAGGTCCAGCACGCCTTCCGGGTCGGGCAGCAGCGGCCCGTACCCGTCGCCGCCGCCGGTCGGCGCGGCGGCCGCGTCCCCGGCGAACAGCTGATCGACGGCTCCGCCGAAGGCGATCCCGGCCCCCGCGGCGCCCGTCGCGGCCAGGAGCCTGCGGCGCGAGACCGGCTCCGAGACTGACATCGCACACCCTCCGTGCTGGACGATCGAACCCTCCAGCCCGTTGTAACACGTCCGTCCCGGGCGGGTTCGCTCCGTCACGCGTGGCGGCGCGGCGCCCCGTGCTCAGTCGGCGCTGGCGACCGGGAGCGAGCGGAGGCGGAAGGTCGCCAGGAACGTCGCCAGAAGCGTGACCACCGCCAGCAGCACGATCGCCAGCGTCACGTTGACGGACGACTCGACCGGCGACGCGGTGGTGAGCGCGTCCGTGACCGACAGCGACCACTGCTGGATCGACGCCGACTTGGCGCCCGGCGCGAAGCTGCCGAGCAGCGACTCCCAGACCAGCGCGTACAGCAGGCCGATCGTGGCGGCGTTGCGGCTGGCGACCCCGAGCGCGACGAACACCGCGCTGTAGGTGACGCCGCCGACCAGGACGCCGACGGTGAACGCGGGCGTCACCCCCGCCGTGGTGCCGATCAGCACGAGGCCCGCGAGCAGCGTCGGGACGACCGCGAACACCGTCACCAGGATGATCGCGACGACCAGCTTGGTCAGCACGATCACCTCGCGCGGGATCGGCTTCGTCAGCACGTACATGATCTGGCCGTCGTCGATCTCCGGGCCGATCACGCCGGTGCCGGCGATCAGCGCGAGCAGCGGCAGCAGGGTCGCGAGGCCGAACTGCTGCAGGACGTCCGAGGAGACGTCCAGGTCGTTGTTGCCGGTCGCGCGCAGGATGACCGCCAGGACGAGCAGGATCAGCGGCAGTCCCAGCAGGAGCAGCGCACGCTTCCGGCCGAGCATCGACCGGAACGTGATCATCGCGATCGTGGAGTTCATCGGGCCACCAGGTAGGAGAAGACACTTTCCAGGGACTCGTCGGACGGGGAGACCTCCCACAGCCGCACGTCGGCGTCGCGGGAGACCTGCGGCAGCAGCCACGTGAAGCGCTGGAAGTCGACCGCCTCGATCTGCAGGCCCTTCTCGGTGAGCTGGACGCTGCGGGCCGAGCCGTCCGCGATGAGCGCGGCGGCGAGCCGCCGGTCGTCGGACGAGCGGACGAGGAAGATGTGCGGCCGGTCGGTCATCAGCCGCCGGATCTTGCGGAAGTCGCCGGACGCGGCGTGCCGCCCCGCGACGATCACCTCGATGTGGGTGGCGAGCCGCTCGACCTCCTCCAGGATGTGCGAGGAGAACAGGATCGTGCGGCCCTCGTCGGCCATCCGGCGGATGAGGTCCATGAGCTGGAGCCGCTGCCGCGGGTCCATGCCGTTGAACGGCTCGTCCAGCAGCAGGACGGGCGGGTCGTGGACCAGCGCGGACGCCATCTTGATCCGCTGCTTCATGCCCTTGGAGTAGTTGCCGATCTGCCGGTCGGCGGCGTAGTCCATCTCGACCAGGCCGATGGCGCGGCGCGCGGCGGCGTTCGCGTCGGGCAGCTTGTGCAGCTTCGCCATCGCGACGATGAACTGCTCGCCGGTGAGGAAGTCGTACGCCGCCTCACGCTCCGGGACGAGGCCGAGGTGGCGGTAGACGTCCGGGTTCTGCCACAGCGGCGTCCCGTCCAGCGTGACGGACCCGGACGACGCCGCCAGGAACCCGCCCATCATGTGGATGAGCGTCGACTTCCCGGCGCCGTTCGGCCCGAGCAGCCCGGTGACGCCGGGCCCGACCTTCATCGACACGCCGTTGACGGCGACGACGTTGCCGTACCACCGCGACACCTTGTCGAGGATCAACTCGCTCATGCTGTGCTCCCTCGTGGGGGGACGACCCCCCACACCCCCCGGATCGCTCCGCTCATGACAAGCCCGCCTTCCGGAAACGGCGGTACAGGACCGCGATCGAGCCGAGGACGATGACGGCGCACAGCGCCAGCGCGACCAGGCCGCCGGTGACGCCGGGCGCGATGCCGGGCGACGACGACTCCGCGCCGAGCAGCCTGACCTGGACGATGTCGACCAGGTTGAACGGTGCGAGCAGCCCCATCCAGCCCTGGAGGGTGAAGTTCGTGTTCGCCTCGGCGATCCCCTGGACGGCCGCCGCCACGGCGGTCGGGACCATGTAGGCCGCGATGACCGCGGCGACGCCGAAGCCGCGCCGCGGGGTGAACGCCGCGATCACCATCCCGATCGCGCCGAGGACGAGCGCGTACAGCACGCAGCCGACGAGGCCGCCGAGGTAGTCGAGGAGCTGCTGGTCCGAGTCGGGCGCCTTGCTGACCAGGCCGCCGACGTACAGGACGGTGACGGGCACCGCCATCAGCGTGAACAGCGCGGTGACCATCGCCGCGCCCTTGGCGAGGACGAAGTCGAGATGCCCGACCGGCCGGGAGAAGTACAGCGGGATGACGTGGAACCGCACCTCCCGCGACGCCAGCACCGGCGCCTGCGTCGCCAGGAAGATCGCCACGATGACCTGCATCAGGTTCGCGTAGGACGCGTACGGGATCAGCGCGTCCTCCTCGTTGGTGAACGCGAACGCGGCGACGGACCCGGCGGCCGGCAGCAGCATCAGGGCCGCCAGGATGAACGGCATGATCTTCGCCCGCGCGGGACGGCCGAGCCCGAACGCGGCGCGCAGGTTGTGGACGTACAGGGACCGCAGCACGTAGGAGCGCCCGTTGCGGCGCCCGTCGTAGTGCCGGTACCCGATGTCGTGGATGGTGCTCGTGCTCATCGGGTCACCTCCTGCGGGACGGTTCCGGCCGCGTGCGCTCCGGGCGGGCCGTCCGGGCCGGGCGGGCCGTCCGGCGCGGGCCCGGTCTGGAAGACCTCCTCGATGTGGTGGCGGCGCTGCTCCATCCGGATCAGCCGCAGCCCGAGGTCGGCGACGCCGTCGCGGATCAGGTCGTAGGTCGTCTCGCCGGCGATGTCGACGATGAGGAAACGGCCCTCCGGGTGGACGGCGGCGCCCTGGTCGTGCAGGCGCTGCCCGAGCTGGTCGCGTCCCTCGTCCACCTCGACGGTGAGGACGCCGCTCGCGGCCGTGTACGCCTCGACGGCCTGGGACCGCAGCAGCTTCCCGCCGTCGATGATGACGACGTGGTCGCACACCCGCTCCAGCTCGCCGAGCAGGTGCGACGTGACGAGGACGCTGATCCCGAACTCGGCGCCGATCCGGCGGATGAGGTCGAGCATCTCGTCGCGCCCGGCCGGGTCGAGGCCGTTGGTGGGCTCGTCCAGGAAGATGAGCTTCGGGTCGTGGACGAGGGCCTGCGCGAGCTTCACCCGCTGGCGCATCCCGGTGGAGTAGCCGCCGATGGGGCGGTAGCGCTCCTCGTACAGGCCGACGTGCCGGAGCGTGTCGGCGGCGCGTTCGCGGGCCGCGGTCGGCGGCAGCCCGCACATTCTGGCCATGTGGACGACGAACTCGGTCGCGGACACGTCCGGCGGGAGGCACTCGTACTCGGGCATGAACCCGACGCTCTCGCGGATCCGCAGGCCGTCGCGGGCGATGTCGAGGCCCAGCACGGTCGCGGTCCCCGCGGACGGGGGCAGCAGCCCGAGCAGGATCTTGATGAGCGTCGACTTGCCGGCGCCGTTGGCGCCGACCAGCCCGACGACGCCCGGCTCGACGGCCATGGAGAGGTCGTCCAGGGCGGTCACCCGGGGGAACCTCATCGTCAGGCCCTGGGTGGCGATGATCGGCATGTTCCCGAACCTAGTGGCTGGCGCGGCGCGTCACGTCAGCCTAAAGAGCGATGTGCGTCAGCCTTTCGGCCAGATTCCGGATCGACCTAAGTTCGCCTGCGGGCGACCCTTCCGCCCCTTCCCTCCTGCCCGCCCAGGACGGCGGCCCACAACGCCCGCTGGACGAGCAGCGTCAGCGTCCCCGCGATGATCATGCCGGCGAAGTTGACGGCGAGCTGCTCCAGCGACCCGGTGATCTCGCTGCCGTGCCGGAGCGCCATCGCGACCGCGAGGTTCCCGGCGGCGGGCACGGTGGTGACGGAGATGAACACCCCGACCAGCGCCGACGACTTGCCCGCGGTGAGCGACAGCACGCCGGCGGCCCCGGCGAGCAGCGCGACGATGAACGACCAGCGGTCCGGGCTGTAGATGAACGCGGTGAGCGGGCGCTCGTCGGGCAGCCGGTCCAGCTCGATCACGCCGATCCACCGGCTGACCAGCGCACAGACGTAGGTGATCACGATCGCGACGGCGAACCCGATGACCAGCGCCCGCACCGCGTGCGCGATCCGCCGCGGCTGGAGCCGGACGAGCCCGTAGCAGATCGCCGCGACCGCGGCGAACTCCGGCCCGAGCACCATCGCGCCGACCACCAGGATCGGCGAGTCGATCAGCGCCGCGATCCCGGCCAGCTGCGTGGCGAGCGCGAGGAACGCGACGAACGACCAGGTGAGGGCCGTGCCCTCGCTGACCTGACGGTCGAGTTCCTCCCACACGACGGCGTCGTCGCCGTGGCCCGGGGCGCGTTCCATCGCCTCCTCGGCCTTGTCGGAGAGCGTCAGGTCGACCTTGTCGAGCGCGATGGAGCCGTCCCGGTCGACGCCGAGCGCGCGCAGCGCGTCCAGGATCTCGTTGGCGGACTCGCGGGCGATGTCGCTGGTCACGAGGTCGCCGCGCGGGGACCTGGCGGCGTCCGGGAGGACGACGACGTTGGTGGCTCCGGGGCAGTCCGCCAGCGCCTCGCAGACCGCTTCGGTGCGGTCCGCCGGGACGATCGCTCTGAGATGCAGCACGAGGCACATGCTGCCGTATACCGCGGGGCGACGTGACAGGGACGCCGACCCGTACGCTTTGCTCGTCTACCGGCAAACTACGAAATATCAGGACGGTGAGGGTATGGCGCGGGCAGCCGGACGTACGGCCGTGGCGGCCCTCGCGCTCGCCGTCCCGGTCCCGCTGGCGGCGACCGCGGCCTGCGACGCCGACGTCGGCCTTTCGGAGACCGATCCCCCGCCTTCGAGCGGCGGCGCGTCCCCACCGGGCGGCCAGGGCCAGGCGCGCCGGGACCTGGCCGGGCTGCGGATCGCGTCCGAGAGCGACGGCGGCGGCTACGAGCGCGACAGGTTCGGGACGCGCTGGAAGGACGTCGACCGCAACGGCTGCGACCAGCGCAACGACGTCCTCGCCCGCGACCTGACGGACGTCGAGAAGAAGGGCCGGTGCGTCGTCCTGGCGGGCCGCCTCCGCGACCCCTACACCGGCAAGGAGATCGCCTTCGCCAAGCGGGACGCCGCCGAGGTGCAGATCGACCACGTCTACCCGCTGGCCCTCGCCTGGCGGATGGGCGCGTCCCGCTGGACCGAGGACCAGCGGGAACGGTTCGCCAACGACCACCGCAACCTGCTCGCCGTGTGGGGCGTCCCCAACCGGCAGAAGAGCGACTCCGGCCCCGGCGAATGGAAGCCGCGGAAGACGTTCCAGTGCACCTACGCGGTCACGTACATCGCCGTCGCCAAGAAGTACTCACTCCCCATAACCCGCGCCGACCACGACGCGCTCCAGAGCTTCCTGGCGCGCTGCTAGGCGAGGGCCGTCCGGACCACACCGGCCAGGTGCTCGGCGACCGACTGGGCCTGGGACTCCGAGGCCGCCTCGACCATCACGCGGACCATCGGCTCGGTGCCGCTCGGCCGGATCAGGACGCGCCCCGTGTCGCCGAGGTCGGCCTCGGCTGCGGAGACGGCCGCGGCCAGCTCGGGGGACGTCTTCGCGCGGTTCTTGTCGACGTCCCTGACGTTGATGAGCACCTGCGGCAGCCGCGTCATCACCTTCGCCAGCTCGTCCAGCGGGCGGCCGCTGCGGACCATCGCGGCGAGCAGGTGCAGGCCCGTCAGGACGCCGTCCCCGGTCGTCGCGTGCTCCAGCATGATCACGTGGCCGGACTGCTCGCCGCCGAAGCCGAACCCGCCCTCCTTCATCGCCTCCAGCACGTACCGGTCGCCGACCGCGGTCTCCACGACCGTGATCCCGGCGGCGCGCATCGCGAGCTTGAACCCGAGGTTCGACATCACGGTCGCGACGACGGTGTCGGCGGCCAGCGCGCCCGCCTCCCGCAGGTCGAGCGCCAGGATCGCCATGATCTGGTCGCCGTCCACGATCTCGCCGGACCCGGTCACCGCGAGGCAGCGGTCGGCGTCGCCGTCGTTCGCGATGCCCGCGTCCGCGCCGTGCTCCCGGACGGCCTTCTGCAACGCCTCCAGATGCGTGGAGCCGCAGCCCGCGTTGATGTTCAGCCCGTCCGGCGCCGTCCCGATCGTGATCACTTCCGCGCCGGCGCGGCGCAGCGCCTCGGGCGCCACGTCGCTGGACGCGCCGTTCGCGCAGTCGACCACGACGCGCAGGCCGTCCAGCGACACCGGGACGGTCGACAGCAGGTGCGCCACGTACTGCTCGACCGCGCCGTGCGCCTCGCGGACGCGCCCGACACCGGCGCCGGTCGGCGGGTCCCACACCTCGCCGAGCCGCGCCTCGATGCGGTCTTCGAGCTCGTCGGGGAGCTTGTGGCCGCTGCGGTCGAAGAACTTGATGCCGTTGTCGGGGGCCGGGTTGTGCGACGCCGACAGCATCACGCCGAGGTCGGCGTCCAGCTGGTGCGTCAGGTGCGCGACGGCGGGCGTCGGCAGGACGCCGAGGCGCAGCACGTCCACCCCGGAACTCGCGAGGCCCGCCACCACGGCCGCCTCCAGGAACTCGCCGGACGCCCGCGGATCGCGCCCGACCACCGCCAGCGGCCGATGCCCCTTGAACGCGCCCTGCTCGCCCAGCACCCGCGCCGCGGCGACGGACAGGTCCATGACGAGCGGGGCGGTCAGATCGCGGTTGGCGAGCCCTCGCACGCCATCAGTCCCGAAAAGACGAGCCACAGTCAACTCCCGAAAAGACGAAAGACCGCGCGGACGGGAGCCGGGACCCGCGCCCCGGCCCGCTCCGCGCGGTCAAATCTAGTGGCCACCGGCCCCGCGAACCCCCAACAACCGGCGTAGCCCGTCCACGACACCCGCCCTGGACGAGCCGACCACACCGTTTCTCGGACGAGCCACGAATCTTGGACGAGTCACGCACATCGTCCTCAGACCGGACCTCAGCCGGGGCCACGGGTCGTGCGGCCGGAGGCGCCCCGCGCCGGAGGTCGCACGACCCGCCGGTCGGAGGGCCGTTTCGCGAGACGCGCCAGCGGCTCGGGAAACGGCTCGCCGGCCGGTGACGGGGGTTCCAGGGGGTCGCCCCCCTGGGTTAGAAGCGCCGTTTCGCGAGACGCGCCAGCGGCTCGGGAAACGGTTCACCGGCCGGTAACGGGGGTTCCAGGGGGTCGCCCCCCTGGGCCAACACGCCCCCTGGGCCAACACAGCCCCCTGGGAATTACCTCTTGCTGTACTGCGGGGCCTTGCGGGCCTTCTTGAGGCCGGCCTTCTTGCGCTCCGGCACCCGCGCGTCGCGGGTGAGGAAGCCGGCCTTCTTCAGCGCCGGGCGGTGCTCGATGTTGCCGAACTGCAGCGCGCGGGAGATGCCGAGGCGCAGCGCGCCGGCCTGGCCGGTGGTGCCGCCGCCGTTCACGCGCGCGAGCACGTCGAACTGGCTCTCCAGGCCCAGCAGCACGAACGGCTCGTTCACGATCTGCTGGTGGACCTTGTTCGGGAAGTACTGGTCCAGGGTGCGGCCGTTGATCTTCCACTGGCCGCTGCCGGGGACGATGCGGACGCGCGCGATGGCCTGCTTGCGGCGGCCCGTGCCGGCCGCGGGGCCCGTCGCGACGGGCTGGCCCAGAAGGCCCTCGCCCGCGGTCTCGGGGGTCTCGGTGCTGTACTCGGACGGCGCGTCCTCGTACGAGTCGACCTCGGCGGCCGGCTCGGTGGTCTCGTCCACGGTTCTCCTTGGGGTGTTCTAGCCAGGGCGGCGGACCCGTTCTACGGGTGCCCCGGCGGCCTCGTGTTCCGGATGCGCACGCGCGCTCGACGCGGCGCGTGCGCGGGTGTCACTTCTGGATCTGGCTGATCTGGGTGATCTCGAACGGCACCGGCTTCTGCGCCCGGTGCGGGTGGTCCGGCCCGGCGTAGACCTTCACCTTGCCGAACATCTTCCGGCCGAGGGAGTTCTTGGGCAGCATGCCCTTGATCGCCTTCTCGACGGCCCGCTCGGGGTGCTTCGCCAGCAGGTCGGCGTAGGTCACCGAGCGGAGGCCGCCCGGGTAGCCGGAGTGCCGGTAGGCGCGCTTCTGCTCCAGCTTGTTGCCGGACAGCGCCACCTTCTCGGCGTTCACGATGACGACGAAGTCACCGGTGTCGAGGTGCGGCGCGTAGATCGGCTTGTGCTTACCCCGGAGCAGCTGCGCGACCTGACTGGCGAGACGGCCCAGCACGACATCGGTCGCGTCGATGACGTACCACTGACGCTGGACGTCAGCGGGCTTAGGGGTGTACGTGCGCACGGTCGTAGGCCTTCGTTTCTCGTCGACTTACAGGCGGTTTCGATCCTCGCGCGCCCTCACGGGCGAGCGCCGTCAGCGGAATCCTGCTCGCGCCGATCAGAGGATCGTCCGACCTGGCGCTCCGGGATGCCGGGGCCCGGACCGGCGCTCACGCCGACAGACGCGAACACTCCCTGGGACCACCGACACGTCGTCGCGTCGTCTCCAACCCGCCGCGAGCGGGCACCGACGCACACAACAAACACGCAGGATACTCGGCCACGCGCCCAAGGGTCAAAACGGGCCGCGACCGGCGGCCCTCCGGCCGCCCTCCGGTGCGCTCCATCGATCCAGGAGAGAACGGTCAGCGGCGGGCAAGTCACGCTTAGTAGTTCTCTTGATCTTTTTTAGGTGATCTTCGGAACAGGAGGTGCATACCGGGATATTGTGCCGGGCGACCGGTCCACGCCGGCTTTGCGCCGGCCCGCACCCGGGAGCCCCCGCTGTCCACTCCCCGCAGACCAGGCGATCCCGCCGGACGCCGCCAGCCCGGTTACACCGGGCCGTCCGGCGCCGCACCTCGTGACGCCGCCCCGCGCGGCAATTCCCCGTACGGCGACGCCCTCGTCGCCGGCGGCCCCCGGCACGGCACGTCCCGCACCGGCCCCCCGCCCGGCCCGTCCGGCAGCCCGCCCGGCGCTCGGCCCGACGATCGGCGCGGCGGCCAGCCGGGCGATCGGCGCGGCGGTCAGCCCGGCGGGCGGCAGCCGCAGCACGGACGTCGGCAGTCCCAGAGCGGTGGTCGCTCGCCACAGCACGGCGGTCGCCGTCCTGCGGGGCGGACGCGGCGCAAGGGCGCGACCAGCATCGTCGTGGCCGTCGCCGCGTCCAGCATCGCCATCGGCGTCGGCGTCGCGATCGACCGGCTGGTGCTGCCGGAGTTGCGGCAGGAGCGGACCACCGCGGCCGGGCCCGACGCGCGGCCGTCCGACATCGTCCTGCCCGGGCCGCAGAGCGACCCGTCGACCGGGACCAAGACCGGAGCCGGAGCCGGGACGGGAACCGGAAACGGCGGAAAGCCGTCCGCGGGCGGCGGCCCCGCGCCCACCACGGGCGCACCGGCCCCGCCGCTGAAGACGATGCGCGCGCCCGGAGGGTCGCCGGACAAGCCGTCCAAGCCCGGCGTGCCGCCCGACAACGGCAGGGCGCCGGGCGACGGCGCCCGTTCTCCTGGCGGCTCGTCGGGGTCGTCCGGTACGGAAGCGGCCGTGGTGTCGCTCACCAACTCCGAGCGCGCCAAGGCCGGCTGCAAGCCCCTGCACGTCGACCAGCGGCTCGTCACCGCGGCCCGCCGCCACTCCGCCGACATGGCGGCCAACAACTACTTCGACCACACGTCGCGCAACGGCGACAGCCCGTGGAAGCGGATGGAGGACGCCGGCTACCCGAGTCCCGGCGCGGAGAACATCGCGAAGGGCTACTCGACCGCCGCCGCCGTGATGAAGGGGTGGATGGACAGCCCGGGCCACCGCGCCAACATCCTGAACTGCGACCTGCGCGCCATCGGCGTCGGGAAGGCCTCAGGGTCCGGCGGCCCACTGTGGACACAGGACTTCGGCTGGAAGTGACCCTGGCTGGTCCAGGCCGGTCCAGGCCGCTGACCTTCGGCAAATCACCGGCGTCCGGTTCGCCCCCATGTCATGGTGGGTGTCTCGAAGGTCCAGTGCCCTGAACGAGGAACGGTAAGGTCCAAGCCATGGGTTACCCGGGCGATCAAGGCAAGCCCGGCGGCTGGCCCCCTCAACATCAGCCGCCGCACGCGCCGTACGGACCCGGAGCCGAAGCGCCGCCGTACGGCCACGACAACGACGAAGCCCCCTTCGCACCGCGCGAGGAGGGGCCCGGCGCGATGCCCTTCGGCAACGAGCCGTTCGGCAACGACTCCTTCGGCGGCGAGCCGTTCGGAGCGGAGCCGTTCGGCGGGCCGGCGGACCAGACCGCCGCGTGGGCCGACGAGCCCGTCGCCGGAAGCGCGCACGCCTCCTTCCCGCCAGACCAGTCCTTCCCGCCAGACCAGTCCTTCTCTTCCGCTTCCTCTTCCTCTTCGGACCGGTCCTTTCCACCGAACCAGTTCGACGGCGGCCAGGGCGCCGAGCAGCCCTACGGGGCCTACGAAGGCATGCCTCCCGGGCCGTCCGGGCCGTCCGGCGGCGGGCCGAATCCGCCCGAGCGGCGGCGCAACCTGCCGCTGGTCATCGGCGGCGCGGCGGTCGCCGGGCTCCTCCTCATCGGGGGCGGCGTCGCGCTGTCGTCGGCGCTGAAGGACGACTCCGACCCGGCCCCGTCCAAGACGGCCGCGTCCAAGCAGCCGCAGGCGACGCCGAGCCCGACGCAGCCCGTCTTGGCGCCGGTGAAGCTGCAGAGCCGCACGACCGACCCGAAGCCACTGACCCTCAAGGAAGTCTTCGGCAACGGGAAGTTCAAGTCGGGCAAGTACAGGTACGTGCGGACGGCCGTGGCCTCGACGAGGAACTGCACCGGCGTCGCCGGTGGCACGCAGCTGGACAAGGCCCTCAAGAAGGGCGGCTGCACGCAGGCGCTGCGGGCCACGTACGCGCTCAGCACCGGCTCGCTCATCGGCACCGTCGGCGTGTTCAACCTCGAGACCGAGGACGCGGTCAAGCTGGCCGTGAAGGCCGCCGCCGACAAGGACGCCTTCCTGCTGGCGCTGCCCGGCAAGGGCGTCTCCAAGAGCAACGGCAAGGGCGAAGCGCTCGGCACATCCCAGGCGCGTGGCCACTACCTCGTGATGACGTGGGTGCAGCGGCCGGACGGCAAGAAGATCGCCAGCAAGTACCATGCGGCCGTCCGTGTCTTCGGTACGCAGATGGTGAAGGGCAGCAACCTGGCGCTCGCCCTGCACTACAGGGAAACCGAAGGCAAACCCCTCCAAAAGTGACCTGTTTGAATACCCTCTCTGCCTATGTCTGGACCTAGAGACACCCGGGAGTCCGCCGAGCCGGCGGGGACGTCCGACGTCCCCGCCGACTCGGTGCCGCCCAGCTTCGGCGGCGCGGTGCCCCCGGCCGACGGGCCGTCCCCCGCCGGCGCGCCGTCCGCCGGCGCGCCGTCCGCGGAGACGCCGCGCGGCTCCCTCAGGCCGCCCGCGTTCGGTCTGGAGGCCCCCTGGTGGGCCGCCGAGTCCTCCGACGCCGCCCCGCCCGCCGGAGCCGGGAACACGCCCTCCGAGGCCGAGGACGCCCCACCAGCAGCGACGCCCGCCACAGAGCCCCCGGCCGCACAAGCCCCGGCCCCAGAGGCCCCGGGCCCAGCAGCTCCGGCCGTTGAGGCTCCTGTCGCAGAAGTTCCGGCCGTTGAGGCTCCTGTCGTTGTGGCTCCGGCCGTTGAGGTTCCTGTCGTTGTGGCTCCGGCCGTTGAGGTTCCTGTCGAGGGCGAGCGTTCCGGGCAGGAAGCACCGGCGAGCGAAGCCGAAGATGACGTCCAGGACGAAGAGGAGGAGGTCGTCTTCGGCGCCGCCCCCTCCGAAGAACGTCCGGCCGAACCAGAGACCATCGACGTCCCGCCCGGGACGCTCGTAGCCGGAGTCGGCGTCCCCAGCGTCGACTCCCGCCGCGCCGTGCCCGCCGAGCCGATCGTGAAGCGTCCGCCCGCGTACGGCGACACCGATCCCGACGGCTTCCCGCCCGTCCGCCCAGAGGACGGCGCCGCACCGGAGGAGACCGTTGTGAACGCTCCCGTGGAACAGCAGCCGACCGGGGAGGCCGCCACGGCCCCGCCCGGGGAGGACGCCGCGTTCGAGAAGGCCAAGCAGGCGGAGAACGCGTCGTCGGCGTCGCTCTCGCCCGTTCTCGTGCCGGACGCGATCCTCCCGCCCGGCGTCACGCCGCCCACCGGCAGCGGACCCTTCCCGAGCGCCGAGGCCGTCGAGGACGCCACGGCGACCCCCGCCCAGCCCCAGGTGATCACGCCGGTCTACCACGCCGAAGGCGGCGTGCCGATCGACGTCCCGCCGCCGCCCGGACGCACCCCGCGGCGCGGCGGAGGCGGGGGCAGGCGCAGGCCGCTGCTGATCGGCGGCGGCGCGGCCGCCGTCCTCGCCGCCACCGCCGCCCTGTTCGTCGTCGGCGGGACGGGCTCCAGCGGCGACGACGGGAAGAACGGCGGGCAGGCCGTCGAGTCCCCCGCCGCGACGCAGTCCAAGCCGGCGGGCACCCCGCAGGCCCCCGTCACGCCCACCCCCGTGGACATCACGAACGAGAAGACCGACACCCAGGACCTCGCGTTCCGCGACGTGTTCCCCACCGAGGTCATCAAGCTCGGCGGCGGGACGTTCACCCGCGAGCGCTGGTCCCTGAACCGCGAGGCGTCGTACGCGGCCAGGGGCGCGATGCTCAAGGCGCTGGAGCGGGAGCAGGTCCGCAAGATCGTCCGCGCCACGTACATCGATCGGGGACGCTCGCTCGCCGTCACGTCCGGCATCGCGGTGATGCCGACGAGGGAGGCCGCGCTCGCGATCAGCAAGGCCGGGAACCCCGCCAAGTACGAGTGGTTCCGCGGCATGGGCGGCAAGAACGCCCCGGGCCTCGACCGGGCCGGCGGGTACGCCGCCGCCACCGTCCGCGGCCGGTACGTCGCCTACGCCTACGTGCAGTGGGCGAACGGCAAGAAGGCCGAGCCCGGCGACGCGACGATCAAGCAGGCCGCCCAGCAGTTCCTGGACTACGACCTCCGCCCGATCGTCGCCCGCGCCGGTGGCTGACGCGCGACCCGCGCCCGCCGCCCCGCGTCCGCTGTCCGCTGTCCGCTGTCCGCTGTCCGCTGTCCGCTGTCCGCTGTCCGCTAGGACGGTTCCTGCTGGGGCGAGGCGTCGGAGCCGTCCGCGGGCGCCGTGTCCGCAGCCGCGGCTTCCGCGGCGGCCGCCTCCGCCGCTGCGGCCTCCGCGGCGGCGGCCGCGTTGAGGGTCCGGACGCGGCGGGTCTCCTGGGCGCGCCTGGCCAGGCTGTCGTCCTCCGGGTAGCGGATCTCCTCCAGCGACAGGCCGTGCGCCGGCGCCACGTTCACCCCGGAGTCGCGGACGCGCGCCGCGAGCACCTCGGCGGGCCATTCCACCTCGCGCCGCCCGTCCCCGACCATCAGCAGCGCCCCGACGAGCGCGCGGACCATCGAGTGGCAGAACGCGTCCGCCGCCACGGTGGCGACCGCCAGATGCGGGTCGCGGTCGTCGCGGGCCCAGTCGTAGCGGAGCAGTTCGCGGATGGTCGTCGCGCCCTCCCGCCGCCGGCAGTACGCGGCGAAGTCGTTCTCCCCGACCAGCCGGCGCGCGGCGTCGTTCATCCGGTCCAGGTTCAGCGGGCGCGGATGCCACAGCACGTCGTGGCGGCGCAGCGGCTCCACCCCGACGGGGTTGTCGCACACCCGGTACACGTAGCGGCGCGACAGCGCGGAGAACCGGGCGTCGAACCCCTCGGGCGCGACGGACACCCGCCACACCCGGACGTCCGGCGGCAGCAGCCCGGCGAGCCGGCGCGGCATCGTCCCGTTGATCGCCGAGTACGCGGCGACCGGCACCACCAGGTGCGCGACCTGGCCCCGCGCGTGGACGCCGGCGTCGGTGCGTCCGGCGACGGTGAGCATGGGCGGCGGGTCCAGGCGGAGCATGCGGGCCAGCGCGTCCTCGATGACGCCCTGGACCGTCCGCTGGTTCGGCTGCCTCGCCCAACCCGCGAAGTCCGACCCGTCATAGGAGATATCGAGCCGGAGCCGTACCAAAGCGGTCATGTCAGCCGGTTTGTCCTTCTGCACCGTCCGTCCGTTCCCCCCGATGAGCCGCGTTCATCGGGCACGCCCCTGACCTGCTCCCCAGCGAATCGTCGCCCCCCTGACATGACCATGGATCAAGTCTGGCAAAGATCAGGCCCACCGTCCCGCAGCGGAACGGTGGGCCCTCACGAATGTCGAGCAAACGCTCGGCCAGGGTCGTGCGACGAATTACGCCTTGTCGCCCTCGTCCTCGCCGTTTTCGCCCTTGGTGTCCTCGGCCTTGGCGTCCTCCGCGGCCTCGGCGTCGGCCTCGGGCTCGGCCTTGCTGAGCGTCACGTCGCCCTCGTCCGGAAGGTCGACGTCCTCGCTCGGCTTCGCCGCCTTCGCGGCGGGCGCGGCCTTGGCGGTCGAGACGGACGGCATCTGCTCCTGCACCAGCTCGATCACGGCCATCGGCGCGTTGTCGCCCTTGCGGGGGCCGATCTTGGTGATGCGGGTGTAGCCGCCGGGACGGTTCTCGAAGCGCGGCGCGATCTCGGTGAAGAGCTCGTGCACGACGCCCTTGTCGCGGATCGTCCGGGCCACGAGGCGGCGGTTGTGCAGGTCGCCCTTCTTGGCCTTGGTGATCAGCTTTTCGGCCAGCGGACGCACCCGGCGGGCCTTGGCCTCGGTCGTGGTGATGCGGCCGTGCTCGAACAGCGCCGTCGCCAGGTTCGCCAGGATCAGGCGCTGGTGGGCGGGGCTGCCGCCGAAGCGGGCGCCCTTGGTGGGCTTGGGCATTGTGCTTCCTTCCTGCACCGGCCGTGTCAGGTACCGGTGTCAGCTGGTCCGCGAACGGCCGGGGGACGCGCCCCCGGCCGCCGCGGATCGGGTTTCTAGTACTGCTCGGTCTCGGCGTAGCTCTGGTCGTCGTCGCTGTAGCTGTCGGCCGCCGCGCTCGGGTCGAACCCGGGCGGGGAGTCCTTCAGCGACAGGCCCATGTCGTTGAGCTTCTGCTTGACCTCTTCGATCGACTTGGCGCCGAAGTTCCTTATGTCGAGCAGGTCCTGCTCGGAGCGGGCGACGAGCTCGCCCACCGAGTGGATGCCCTCGCGCTTCAGGCAGTTGTAGGAGCGGACGGTGAGGTTCAGCTCCTCGATCGGCAGGGCCAGGTCGGCGGCGAGCGCCGCGTCCGTCGGGGACGGGCCCATGTCGATGCCCTCGGCCTCGACGTTGAGCTCCCGGGCCAGCCCGAACAGCTCGACGAGGGTCTTGCCGGCGGACGCGACCGCGTCGCGCGGCAGCATCGCCTGCTTGGTCTCGACGTCCAGGATGAGGCGGTCGAAGTCGGTGCGCTGCTCGACGCGGGTCGCCTCGACCTTGTAGGTGACCTTCAGCACGGGCGAGTAGATGGAGTCGATCGGGATCCGGCCGATCTCCTGGCCCGGCTGCTTGTTCTGCGCGGCGGAGACGTAGCCGCGGCCGCGCTCGACCGTCAGCTCCATCTCCAGCTTGGCCTTGTTGTTCAGCGTGGCGATGTGCAGGTCGGGGTTGTGGACCTCGACGCCCGCGGGCGGCGCGATGTCGGCCGCGGTGACCTCGCCCGGGCCCTGCTTGCGCAGGTACATGACCACGGGCTCGTCGTGCTCGGACGAGACGACGAGCTCCTTGAGGTTCAGGATGATGTCGGTGACGTCCTCCTTCACCCCCGGGACGGTGGAGAACTCGTGGAGGACGCCCTCGATGCGGATGCTGGTGACGGCCGCACCGGGGATCGAGGAGAGCAGGGTGCGACGCAGCGAGTTGCCGATCGTGTAGCCGAAGCCCGGCTCCAGCGGCTCGATGGTGAACCGCGACCGGTACTCGTCGACCTGCTCTTCGGTGAGAGTCGGACGCTGAGCGATGAGCATGGTGGTGCCTTCTTTCCGCGGTGCCCGCTATTTGACTACCGCGTCTGTGAGTGTTCCCCGATTCGCCGGGATCCCACGGGCGAACCCGCGGAACCCCGGCGAAGCAAAGCTCCTACTTCGAGTAGTACTCGACGATGAGCTGCTCCTGAATGGGAGCGTCGATCTGCTGACGGACCGGCATCGAGTGCACGAGGATCCGCATCTTCTCGCCGTCCACCCCGAGCCACGCCGGGACGGGACGGTCGCCGACCTCTGCCTTGGCGACCTGGAACGGGACCATCTCCAGCGACTTGGGCTTGACGTCGACGATGTCGGCCTCCGTCACCAGCGCCGACGGGATGTTGACCTTCCCGCCGTTGACCCTGATGTGGCCGTGCCGGATGAGCTGGCGGGCCATGTCGCGGGACTTGGCGAAGCCCGCGCGGTAGACGACGTTGTCGAGCCGGCGCTCCAGGAGGGTGAGCATGTTCTCGCCCGTCTTGCCCTGCTGGCGGTTCGCCTCGACGTAGTAGTTGTGGAACTGGCGCTCCAGCACGCCGTAGATGCGCCGCGCCTTCTGCTTCTCGCGAAGCTGCAGCAGGTACTCGGTCTCCTTCGGCCGGCCGCGTCCGTGCTCACCCGGCGGGTAGGGACGGATCTCGATCGGGCACTTCGGGCCCTCGCACTTGCTGCCCTTGAGGAACAGCTTCATCTTCTCGCGGCGGCAGAGCTTGCAGTCCGCACCGGTGTAACGAGCCATTGTTCTAGATCTCCCCTGCCTCAGACCCGACGACGCTTGGGTGGGCGGCAGCCGTTGTGCGGAACGGGCGTGACGTCCTGGATCGAGCCCACCTCGAGGCCGGTCGCCTGCAGCGACCGGATGGCGGTCTCGCGGCCCGAACCCGGGCCCTTCACGAAGACGTCGACCTTGCGCATCCCGTGCTCCATCGCGCGCCTGGCGGCGGCCTCGGCGGCCTGCTGCGCGGCGAACGGCGTGGACTTGCGGGAGCCCTTGAAGCCGACGTGGCCGGACGAGGCCCAGGAGATCACGTTGCCGTTGGGGTCGGTGATCGAGACGATCGTGTTGTTGAACGTGCTCTTGATGTGGGCGTGCCCGTGAGCGACGTTCTTCTTTTCCTTGCGGCGCACCTTCTTCGCGCCTACACGGCTTTTTGGAGGCATCTGCTCTCTCTACTCTTGAGGTCATCGATCCGGAGGACCGACTCCGGACTACTTCTTGCCGGCCTTCTTCTTGCCGGCCACGGTCTTCTTCTTGCCCTTGCGGGTGCGCGCGTTGGTCTGCGTGCGCTGACCGTGCACGGGGAGCCCGCGGCGGTGCCGGATGCCCTGGTAGCACCCGATCTCGATCTTGCGGCGAATGTCCGCCTGGACCTCGCGACGAAGATCACCCTCGATCTTGTAGTTCGTCTCGATCCAGTCGCGGAGCTTCACCATCTCGTCGTCGCCGAGCTGGTGCACCCGCAGGTCGCCGCTGATTTCGGTGCCCGCGAGGGTCTCCAGCGCACGCGTCCGGCCGATGCCGAAGATGTAGGTGAGAGCGACCTCCAGGCGCTTTTCGCGCGGGAGGTCGACGCCGAGGAGGCGTGCCATGTGGGCAGTTCCCTTTCGTTACGCGGAGGTATGGACGCGTCGCGTCCGCGAACACCCTGCCCGGGTGGCGGCCCCGGCCTCCGACGATCCGGGGGTGGCCTTCACACGCCGGTGCCGCACGAACCCGAATCGGCTCGTACGGCTGGCTGTGCGAAGGTTGCGACGCGCTTGCGTGTGGTGCGGCGCCCGGCCTGTGTCAGCCCTGGCGCTGCTTGTGGCGCGGGTCAGAGCAGATGACCATGACCCGGCCGTGCCGCCGGATGATCCGGCAGTTCTTGCAGATCTTCTTGACGCTCGGCTTGACCTTCACTGGGTCTCCTAGGGATCAGGGTCACCCCCGCGCCGCCACGCACGGGGAAGGCAACCCCAGTGGGATTCACTTGTAGCGGTAGACGATCCGACCGCGCGTGAGGTCGTAGGGGCTCAGCTCCACAACGACGCGGTCGTCCGGCAGAATCCGGATGTAGTGCATCCGCATCTTGCCGCTGATGTGGGCGAGCACCTTGTGCCCGTTGTCGAGCTCCACCCGGAACATGGCGTTCGGGAGGGACTCGATGACGGTGCCCTCGATCTCGATGGCCCCTTCTTTCTTGGGCATGTCCTCCGCGCTTCGCTAGATCGGCTCATTGGACGCGGCCCGGCTCCCGGAGGAGAATCGACCGCAGTCCACACCGCGACGCGGAAGGCGTCAGGAAGGGGAATCAGGCGGTCGGCGACGGACCGACATAGGAGTCTACGTCAACCGGCCGTCCAATGCGAAATCAGCGCATGACACGGGTCCGGAGACTCCTCCCGACCCAAGCATACATCGCGCCCGCGTTGTACCTTTCCAGGAGAGATACGTTCGAGGAGGATCAGCATGCCGAGCTATGACTTCGCGCTGATCCTCAGCCGTCCCCTCTATGAGGACGAGCTGGACCCGCTGTTCGGCCGCACGCACGGCGCCGTCACGGTGTCGATCATCAGCGAGCCCCAGCACGCCGACCGTCCGGGCAACGCGTCCTGCACCTGGCAGGCCCCCACCCTCGCCGCGGCGATCATGGAGGTGGTGGAGCACGTCGAGGTCAGCGCGCCCGGCGTGCACGTCCTGCAGGTCGAGGCCGACCCGCTGCTGACGATCCGCGACATCGCCGAACGGGTCGGACGCTCCCTCGACTCCGTCCGGCACGCGATCACCGGCTCCCGCGGCGCGGGCGGGTTCCCCTCGTCGGAGATGTCGACGGCCGGGCACCGGCTGTGGCGCTGGTCCAAGGTGGCCGCCTACTACGGGCTGGACGACCCGCAGCTCGTCGAGGCGAAGCCGACCGTCCAGGCGATCAACGGCTGGCTCGCCCTCCGCGACGTCGTCCCCGACGTGGCCCCCGCCGCCGAAGAGGTCACCTCGGCCCTCTCCCTGGTGATCCCGCACGTCGCCTGAAGGCCTTGCGAAGGCCTTGCCGAGGCCTTGCCGCGCGGGTCGCCAAAAGCGCGAACACCGCGTCGTCCTTGCCCTGAGTCGGGACGGCGCTCCGCTGCGTGACGCGCCGGGCAATCGGACGGGCGGCCGGTGGCGCCCCGAGTCGACAGTGCGGGCGGGCGGGGGCGAAGATCGTCCCGGTGCCGTGCCGGGGGGCGCCTGAACCGAGGGTCCGTGATGTGCTTGGGCAAGGGGGAGAGGATCGATGGCGATCATCGCGCAGCTGAGCGATATCCACCTGGCGGCCGGACGGGACGGCGAGGTGGACGACGGCTCAGGACCGGTGCGCGCGCTGCGCGCCGCCGTGTCGAGCCTGCTCTCGCTGCCCGCCCGGCCTGACGCCGTCGTCATCACCGGTGACCTCGTCGACGGCGGCAGACCGGCGGAGTACGCCCGGCTGCACGCGCTGCTGTCGCCGCTGCCGATGGCCGTCTACCCGATGTGCGGCAACCACGACGACCGCGACGAGATGCGGAAGGTGTTCGACGACCATCCCGAGGTGGCGGAGACGGGGACCTTTCCGCAGGCGCCCGTGCAGTACGCCGTGGACGTCGCGGGCGTACGGCTCGTCTGCTGCGACACCACCGTGGACGGTCACGCCCACGGGCACCTGAGCGAGGAGCGGCTCGCCTGGCTCGACGTGACGCTCCGCGCCGCCGCCGACACCCCGACGATCATCGCCACGCATCATCCGCCGTATCCGATCGGGATGCGGTTCATCGACGACCTGCGGTTCGTCGACCCGGCCGGGTTCGCGGCGGTGATCTCACGGCATCCGCAGGTGGTGCGGGTGATCTCGGGGCACGTCCACCGGGCGTCGGTCGGGTCGCTGGCGGGGACCGTCAGCACCACGTGCCCGAGCACGTACCGGCAGCTGTTCCTGGACCTCACGTCGCAGGGGCGCGCGGCCGTCACCGGGGAGCCCGCCGGGTTCGCCATCCACCTCGTCGGCGCGGACGGCTCGGCGACCACGCATTTCGCTCCGACGGGCAACTACCGCCCGCTCATGGACGTCGAGTGACCGGCCGGGACGCGAACTGACCAGGCGGGACGCGAACTGACCGGGCGCGGCGGGATCTGACCGGGCGGAGCGGGGGGCTGGCCGGGCGGAGCGGGGGGCTGGCCGGGCGGGGCGGGACCTGGGCGGGCGTCAGTCGTTGCGGTTGCCGAGGACGGTGCGGAGGAGCAGGAGCGCCCCCCACGGGCCCGCCACCCAGATCCACCACGGGTAGACCGAGCCGGACCCCTGCACCGTCAGGATCAGCCAGATGGTGAGGTTGATGCCGCTGACGAGCCCCCACGCGCCCCACATCGCCCGCAGCCGCTGCAGTTCGAGGCCCGCCGACGAGGAGCGGACGGCGGGCGACGCGGTGCTCTTCGGCTGCGCCGCCGGGACGGGAAGCTGGTGGAGGTCCTCCTCCGGCAGGTCGGAGGTGACCTCCTGGAGCTGCCCGAGGGTCTTGGCCGCGTACACGGCGTCAAGCCGCTCCTGCAGCTCGTCCATGGTGATGCGGCCTTCGGCGCAGTGCTCGCGCAGGCTTGCCGCCGTCCGGTCGCGATCGGCGTCCGAGGCCCGGAGATCAGGATTCGGCGCCATGCTTCCTCCACTCCTCAGGACGAGGTCTCAGTTCCATTCTGGACGACGCCGAGCCGCGTGAACCAATCTTCGCCCTCATCCAATGCCGTGAGTACGCGCGGGCCGTCCGGCGTCACCGCGAACGTGTGCTCGAAGTGCGCGGACGAGCGGCCGTCGAGGGTGACGACCGTCCAGCCGTCGTCCAGCTCCGCGGTCTCCTTCGTGCCGAGGTTCACCATCGGCTCGACCGCGAAGCACATGCCGGGCTCCAGGACGGGCCCGTGCCCGGCCGGCCCGTGGTTCGGGATGAGCGGGTCCATGTGCATCTCGGTCCCGATGCCGTGCCCGCCGTAGCCCTCGACGATGCCGTAGGCGCCCTGAGAGCGGATGTGAGCCTCGATCGCGTGCGACATGTCCGAGAGGTGGGCCCCGGCCTTCCCGGCCGCGAGGCCGTGCCACAGGGACGCCTCGGTCACCTCCAGGAGCCGCCGCCGCTCCGCGGTGATCTCGCCGACGGGGACGGTGATCGCCGCGTCGCCGTGCCAGCCCTCGACGATCGCGCCGCAGTCGATGGAGACGACGTCGCCGTCCGCGAGGACCTTCCCGGCCCGCGGGATGCCGTGCACGATCTCCTCGTTGACGGACGCGCAGATCGTCCCGGTGAAGCCGTGGTAGCCCTTGAACGACGGGACGCCGCCGTTGTCGCGGATGTGCCGCTCGGCGAGCGCGTCCAGGTCGAGGGTGGTGACCCCGGGCCGCACGGCGTCGCGCAGCAGCTCCAGCGTCCGGCCGACCAGGAGCCCGGCCGCGCGCATCAGCTCGATCTGCTCCGCGGTCTTCAGCTGGATCTCGGGCCTACGCCGTTTGAACATCTCTCCCCCTGCGTACCAGCGGGCCCTCCTGCGGGACCGTCACTTCTCCAAGGGGCGCAGCGCGGTCAGGGCGCGCTTGGTGACCTCCTCGACCGGGCCCGTCGCGTCGATGCCGACGAGGATGTGCTCGTCGGCGTAGAACTGCACGAGCGGGGCCGTGTCGTGCTTGTAGACCTCCAGGCGGTGCATGACGACCTCTTCCTTGTCGTCGTCGCGCTGGAAGAGGTGCCCGCCGCAGTCGTCGCAGATGTCGTCCTGCTTGTCGTCGAAGTCGACGTGCCAGATCCGCCCGCACTTGTCGCAGGTGCGGCGGCCCGACAGCCGCCGGACGACCTCGTCCTCGTCGACGACCAGCTCCAGCACGATGTCGAGCCGCGCGTCCCACTCGGCGAGGATCTTCTTCAGCGTCTCCGCCTGCGGGACGTTGCGCGGGAACCCGTCCAGCAGGAAGCCGTCGCGGGCGTCGTCCTCGGCGAGCCGGTCGCGCACCATCGCGATCGTGACCTCGTCGGGCACCAGGTCGCCGCGGTCCATGTACTGCTTGGCCGCCCGGCCGAGCTCGGTACCGCCGCTCACGTTGGCGCGGAAGATGTCACCTGTCGAGATCTTCGGGATGGACAGATGCGATGCGATGAACTGGGCCTGCGTCCCCTTGCCCGCACCCGGGGGGCCCACCAGGACGATACGCATCTACCGGAGGAAGCCCTCGTAGTTGCGTTGCTGGAGCTGACTCTCGATCTGCTTCACGGTATCCAGTCCGACGCCGACGATGATGAGGATGCTCGCGCCGCCGAAGGGGAAGTCCTGGGTCGCGTTCAGGAGTGCGAACGCCACCATCGGGATCAGTGACACGAGCCCCAGGTAGAGCGCACCGGGTGTGGTGATCCGAGTCAGCACGAAGTCGAGGTATTCGGCGGTCGGCCGACCAGGACGGATACCTGGGATGAATCCACCATACTTCTTCATGTTGTCGGCCACTTCAGTGGGGTTGAAGGTGATCGCCACGTAGAAGTAGGTGAAGAAGATGATGAAGACGAAGAAGATCGCCATGTGCCAGGCGTTGTCCTGTTGCAGGTACGGCTGGACCTTCTGCAGCCACTTGGTGTTCGGCCAGAGCTGCGTCGCGAGGACCGGCAGGTAGAGCAGCGACGACGCGAAGATGATCGGGATGATGCCGGCCTGGTTCACCTTCAGCGGGATGTAGGTGGACGTCCCGCCGTACATGCGGCGGCCGACCATGCGCTTGGCGTACTGGACGGGGATCCGCCGCTGCGCCTGCTCCACGAACACGACCCCGGCCATGATCGCCAGGCCGACGAGCAGCACCACCGCGAACACGAAGCCGTTCTTGGCCTTGTAGATGCTCCAGAACTGGGCCGGGAAGACCGCGACGACCTGCGTGAAGATCAGCAGCGACATGCCGTTGCCGACGCCGCGGTCGGTGATCAGCTCGCCCAGCCACATGATCACCGAGGTGCCGGCCACCATGCAGACGACCATCGTGATGATCGGGAACAGGCCCGTCTCGTACAGGATGTCGTCACTGCCGGAGATGCCCGAGAACAGCTGCCCGGTGCTCGCCATCGCGACGATGCCGGTGGCCTGCAGGATCGCCAGCCCGACCGTCAGGTAGCGGGTGTACTGGGTGATCTTCGTTGTGCCGGCCTGGCCCTCCTTCTTCAGGGCCTCAAGCCGCGGGATCACCACCGTCAGCAGCTGCAGGATGATGCTCGCCGTGATGTACGGCATGATGCCCAACGCGAAGATCGACAGCTTCAGCAACGCACCGCCGCTGAACAGGTCGACGAGGCCGTAGAGGTTGTTGGCCTCCTTGGCGTCGTCCGCCGTCTTCTTCAGCACCTCAACGTTCACGTTCGGCGTCGGGATGATCGACCCCAGCCGGAACACCACGATGATGAACAACGTGAACAACAGCTTTTTACGCAGGTCAGGCGTACGGAAAGCCCGAGCGAAAGCGGTCAGCACCATTCCTCCTGCGTGACTGGCGAATTCATGGCCGCCGAGGGGCCGGTTACAGGTCCATGACGTCGGGCGGAGAATACCGGGTGAGGCGCGGGAGTGTGCAATCTCACGCGGAACGCCGCCGCCGGAGTGACTCTAACAGCAGATGCGACCGGGGCCGTCCCGCCAGTCCCGGCGGCCTCGCGGCCCCGGGCGCTGTGCGAGAGCGGCCCCGGCATGTGACGTGGTCCTTCTTACAGCTCGTCGGCGGTTCCGCCGGCCGCGGCGATCTTTTCCTTCGCGGTGCCGGAGAAGGCGTGCGCCTTCACCTGAACCGCGACGGAGATCTCGCCGGTGCCGAGGACCTTGACCGGACGGCCGCGGCGCACCGCGCCCCTGGCCGCCAGGTCGTCCGCGGTGACCTCGCCGCCCTCGGGGTAGAGCGCGGCGAGCTTGTCCAGGTTCACGACCTGGTACTCGACCCGGTTCGGGTTCTTGAAGCCCTTCAGCTTCGGCACCCGGCGGATCAGCGGCATCTGGCCGCCCTCGAAACCGACGGGGACGGTGCCGCGGGCCTTCGTGCCCTTGGTGCCGCGGCCCGCCGTCTTGCCCTTGGACGCCTCGCCGCGGCCCTTGCGGACCTTGCGGCGGTTCGCACCCGGGGCCGGACGCAGGTCGTGCACCTTCAGCGGAGTGCCCTCCGCCGCCGGGGCGTCGTCCTTGGAGAGATCAGCCATCTCAGTCGACCTCCTCGACGGTGACCAGGTGCGCCACCGTCCGGATCATGCCGAGCACCTCGGGGCGGTCCTCGCGGACCACGCTCTGCCCGATCTTCTTCAGGCCGAGGGTGCGCAGCGTCTCACGCTGGTTCCGCTTCTCGCTGATCACCGACTTCGTCTGCGTGATCTTGAGCTGGCTCATGAGGCCGCGGCCTCCGTCCTGGGCTCGCTGCCGGCGGCGCGCGCCCGCAGCATCGCGGCCGGGGCGACGTCCTCGATCGGCAGGCCGCGCTTGGCCGCGATCTCCTCCGGACGCTTCAGCGCCTTCAGGCCCGCGATCGTCGCGTGCACGATGTTGATCGCGTTGTCGCTGCCCAGCGACTTGCTCAGCACGTCGTGGATGCCGGCGCACTCCAGCACCGCGCGGACCGGGCCACCCGCGATCACACCGGTACCGGGGCTCGCCGGACGCAGCAGGACCTCGCCCGCCGCGTCCCGCGCCTGCACCAGGTGCGGGATGGTGCCCTGGATCCGCGGCACCTTGAAGAAGTGCTTCTTGGCCTCCTCGACGCCCTTGGCGATCGCCGCGGGCACCTCCTTGGCCTTGCCGTAGCCGACGCCGACGGTGCCGTTGCCGTCACCGACGATCACCAGGGCGGTGAAGCTGAAGCGACGCCCGCCCTTGACGACCTTGGCGACACGGTTGATCGCCACGACCTTCTCGATGTACGACTGGCCCTTGTCGGCGCCACCGCGGCGGTCGTCGCGGCGATCGCGACGGTCGCCACCCTGACCGCCGCCACGCCTCTGCGCTGCCATCAGTGGTTCCTCTCGTTCTGGTTCAGGGCCGTCACAGCTCTAGGCCCCCTTCGCGCGCGCCGTCCGCGACGGCGGCGATGCGGCCGTGGTACTTGCTGCCGCCGCGGTCGAACACGACGGCGGAGACGCCGGCGTCCTGCGCCCGGCGGGCGACGAGCTCGCCCACCTTGCGGGACTTGGCGGTCTTGTCGCCGGTGTCGGCGCGCAGGTCCGCCTCCATCGTGGACGCGCTGGCCAGCGTGTGGCCCTTGTCGTCGTCGATGACCTGGACGAACACGTGCCGGCTTGAGCGGGTCACGACCAGGCGAGGCCGCGCGGCGGTGCCGAGGACCTTCTTCCGGACCCGGATGTGCCGGCGCCTGCGGGCCTTGGCCCGCGCCGACGTGGCCTTTCCGGCCAGGGTCTTGGTGCCTGCCATGCCTACTTACCAGCCTTTCCGACATTCGGAAGCGCAGCGGCGGATCTGCTCGCCCCCATCACTTGCCAGCCTTTCCGACCTTGCGGCGGATCTGCTCGCCCTCGTACCGCACGCCCTTGCCCTTGTACGGGTCGGGCTTGCGCAGCTTGCGGATGTTGGCGGCGACCTCGCCGACCTTCTGCTTGTCGATGCCCTCGACGATCAGCTGGGTCGGGCGCTCCACCGTGAAGGAGATGCCCTCCGGCGGCTCCACGGTGATCGGGTGGCTGTACCCGAGCGAGAACTCCAGGTTCTTGCCCTTCGCCACCACGCGGTAGCCGACGCCCTGGATGACCAGGGTCTTCTTGTAGCCGTCCGTCACCCCGACGACCATGTTGTTGATCAGCGTCCGGGTGAGCCCGTGCAGCCCGCGCACCTTGTTGACGTCGTTCGGCCGGGAGACGACGATCTTGCCGTCCTCCTGCTTGACCTCGATGGGCTCGGCGACCGTGTGCGACAGCGTGCCCTTCGGCCCCTTGACGGTGACCTCCCGGCCGTCGAGCTTGACCTCGACGTTGCCGGGCACGGCGATGGGGCTGCGTCCGATTCGAGACATTGGTCAGAACCCCCTCACCACACGTAGGCGAGGACTTCCCCGCCCACGCCGCGCTTGCCCGCCTGCCGGTCGGTCATCAGGCCGGACGACGTCGAGATGATCGCGACGCCCAGTCCGCCGAGGACCTTCGGCAGGTTGTCCTTCTTCGCGTACACGCGCAGACCCGGCTTCGAGACGCGCTTGATGCCGGCGATCGAACGCTCCCGGGTCGGGCCGAACTTCAGCTCGATGTTGAGCTTCTTGCCGACCTCGGCGTCCTCCACGCTCCAGCCCGAGATGTAGCCCTCCTGCTGGAGGATCTCGGCGATGTGCGCCTTGATCTTCGAGTACGGCATCGCCACCTGGTCGTGGTACGCCGAATTCGCGTTCCGCAGACGCGTCAGCATGTCTGCGATCGGGTCGGTCATCGTCATGGCCTACTGGCCCTCCCTCGCCACGGTTTCCTCAGACTGGTGCGCCTGTGGACCTTTGGCGCGGTCGTGGACGTCCTCGCGGACGCCCGGTCGGTCATTATCAGGCCGGTTCCCGTCCGTCCCGGGGCCGCGCCCCGGGACGCGGTCACCAGCTGGACTTCGTGATGCCGGGCAGCTCGCCGCGGTGGGCCATCTCCCGGAAGCACACGCGGCACAGGCCGAACTTCCGGTAGACGGAGCGCGGACGCCCGCAGCGCGAGCATCGAGTGTACGCGCGGACGCCGAACTTCGGCTTCCGCGCCGCCTTGGCGATCATCGACTTCTTCGCCATGTGCTCAGTTCTCCTTGAACGGGAAGCCGAGGAGCTTGAGCAGCGCCCGGCCCTCGTCGTCGGTCTTCGCGGTCGTGACGACCGTGATGTCCATGCCCCGCTGCCGGTCGACCTTGTCCGGGTCGACCTCGTGGAACATGACCTGCTCGGTCAGCCCGAACGTGTAGTTGCCGTTGCCGTCGAACTGCCGCGGCGACAGGCCGCGGAAGTCGCGGATGCGGGGCAGCGCCGTGGCGAGCAGCCGGTCCAGGAACTCCCACATGCGGTCGCCGCGCAGCGTGGCGTGCGCGCCGATCGGCATGCCCTCGCGCAGCTTGAACTGCGCGATGGACTTGCGGGCCCGGTTCACGGCCGGCTTCTGGCCGGTGATCAGCGCCAGGTCGCGGATCGCGCCCTCGATCAGCTTGGCGTCCTTGGCCGCGTCGCCGACCCCCATGTTCACCACGATCTTGGTGAGCGAGGGGATCTGCATGACGTTGGCGTAGCCGAACTGCTCCCGCATCTTCCCCGCGATCTCCTCGCGGTAGCGGAGCTTCAGCCGCGGCGGCGGGACGGGCCGCGCGTCGGTCTGCGTCTCGGTGACGGTGTCGGTCATCGGTCTCAGATCTCCTTACCGCTGCGCCGCGAGATCCGGACCTTGGTCGTGGTGCCGTCGTCGTTCTCGTCGATGCGGTATCCGACCCGGACCGGCTTGCCGTCCTCCACGATCGCGACGTTGCTGACGTGCAGCGGCGCCTCGACCGTCACGCGGCCGCTCTCCTTGCCGGCCCGCTGCGCGTCGGCCTTGATGTTCTTGGTGATGAGGTTGACGCCCTCGACGACAACCCGCTCCTCGCGGGGGATGGTGCGCAGGACCTTGCCCGTCGCGCCCTTGTCCTTGCCGGCGAGGACGATCACCTCGTCGCCCTTGCGGATCTTCATCAGAGCACCTCCGGCGCGAGCGAGATGATGCGCATGAACTTCTTCTCGCGCAGTTCGCGGCCCACCGGGCCGAAGATTCGGGTGCCGCGGGGGTCGCCGCCGTCCCGAATGAGCACGGCCGCGTTCTCGTCGAAGCGGATGTAGGAGCCGTCCGGGCGCCGGCGCTCCTTGCGGGTACGCACGACGACCGCCTTGACGACGTCGCCCTTCTTCACGCCCGCGCCGGGAAGGGCGTCCTTCACCGTCGCGACGATGATGTCGCCGACTCCCGCGTAGCGCCGACCCGAGCCGCCGAGAACCCGGATGCAAAGTATCTCCTTCGCACCCGTGTTGTCGGCGACCTTGAGTCGCGACTCCTGCTGGATCACGTCAACTCCTGTTCGTCACACCGGTTCTGCCGCGCGTCTCGGCGGCAGCCTGGTGGAACCAGTAATTACTTGGCCTTCTCGAGGATCTCCACCACACGCCACCGCTTGGTGGCGGAAAGCGGGCGGGTCTCCATGAGACGGACGCGGTCGCCGACGCCACACTCGTTGGCCTCGTCGTGCGCCTTGTAGTTCTTCGTGCGGCGGATCACCTTGTGGTACTTGGCGTGCTTCACGCGGTCCTCGACGGACACGACCACGGTCTTGTCCATCTTGTCGCTGACCACGAGGCCCTCAAGGATCTTGCGGCTGTTCCGCTGGCCGGCCGTCGGCTCGGTCTGCTGCTCGGTCATTCGTTCTCCTCCGCGGCGTCCTCGACCGTGACGATGCCGAGCTCGCGCTCCCGCATCACGGTGTAGATGCGGGCGATCTCGCGCTTCACCTCGCGGAGCCGTCCGTGGCTCTCAAGCTGGCCGGTCGCGGCCTGGAAGCGGAGGTTGAACAGCTCCTCCTTGGCCTCCTTGAGCTTGGTGACCAGGACGTCCTCGGGCTCGGTCCGCAGATCGTCGGCGGTAAGACCCTTGGCCATCAGGACTCACCCACCTCTCGCTTCACGATCTTGCATTTCATTGGCAATTTGTGGATCGCGCGGGTGAGGGCCTCCCGAGCGATCTGCTCGTTCGGGTAGGAGATCTCGAACAGCACGCGGCCCGGCTTCACGTTGGCGACCCACCACTCCACGGAGCCCTTGCCGGAGCCCATGCGGGTCTCGGCGGGCTTCTTGGTGAGCGGACGGTCCGGGAAGATGTTGATCCAGACCTTGCCGCCGCGCTTGATGTGCCGGGTCATCGCGATACGCGCGGCCTCGATCTGCCGGTTCGTCACGTACGCGGGCTCGACGGCCTGGATGCCGTACTCGCCGAACGCCACCCTCGTGCCGCCCTTGGCCATGCCGCGGCGCTTCGGGTGGTGCTGCTTGCGGTGCTTGACCTTGCGAGGGATCAGCATCGGTTGTCAGCTCCCCTCACCCTGCGGAGCAGCCTCGGCCGTCTGCGCGGGCTGCTCGGAACTCTGCTGCTGCTTGGGCGCGCCACCGCGGTCGCCGCCACCGGCGCCGCCACGCTCGCCGCCGCCGCCACCGCCACCGCCGCCGGCGCGTCCGCCACGACCGCCGCGGCCACCGCCACGACGCTCGCCGCGGCGCTCACGGCCGCCACCGCCGCCGGCGGCGCGCTGCTGCGCGGCCTGCTGCTCGCGCTCGGCGCGCGTCGACGCGGCCTCGCCCTTGTAGATCCACACCTTGACGCCGATGCGGCCGAACGTCGTCCGGGCCTCGTAGAAGCCGTAGTCGATGTCGGCGCGCAGCGTGTGCAGCGGGACCTGGCCCTCGCGGTAGAACTCCGACCGCGACATCTCGGCGCCGCCGAGACGGCCGCCGCACTGCACCTTGATGCCCTTGGCGCCCGACTTCATCGCGGACTGGATCGCCTTGCGCATGGCGCGGCGGAACGCGACCCGGCTGGACAGCTGCTCGGCCACGCCCTGCGCGACGAGCTGCGCGTCGATCTCGGGGTTCTTGACCTCGAGGATGTTCAGCCGGACCTGCTTGCCGGTCAGCTTCTCCAGGTCGCCGCGCAGGCGCTCGGCCTCCGCGCCGCGCCGGCCGATGACGATGCCCGGCCGGGCCGTGTGGATGTTGACCTCGACGCGGTCACGGGTCCGCTCGATCTCCACCTTGGAGATGCCCGCCCGGTCCATGCCCTTCTGCAGCATGCGCCGGATCTGGACGTCTTCCTTGACGTAGTCCTTGTAGAGCTTGTCGGCGAACCACACGCTCTTGTGGTCGGTGGTGATGCCGAGCCGGAACCCGTGCGGGTTGATCTTCTGACCCACTACCGGGCCCTCCTCGTCTTCTTACCGCCGCCGGACCCGGACGTGACTTCGTCCCGCGACTCCACGACCACGGTGATGTGGCTCGTGCGCTTGTTGATGCGGTAAGCCCGGCCCTGGGCGCGGGGACGGAAACGCTTCAGCGTCGGCCCCTCGTCCACGTACGCCCGGCTCACGACGAGCGTGTCGGTGTCGAGCTTGAAGTTGTGCTCGGCGTTGGCGATGGCGCTCGCCAGCACCTTGCCCACCGGCTCACTCGCAGCCTGGGGGGCGAACCGCAGCACCGCCTGAGCCTCCGCGGCCGGCAGGCCGCGGATGAGGTCCACCACGCGGCGGGCCTTCCTGGGCGTGACGCGGATGAACCGCGCCTGGGCCCTGGCTTCCATCGCTGTCCCTCTCTCCTACGATCCCTGCGGCCGCTCAGCCACGGCGGCTACGGCGGTCTTCCTTGACATGGCTGCGGAACGTGCGCGTCGGCGCGAACTCGCCGAGCTTGTGCCCCACCATGGAGTCGGTGATGAACACCGGGACGTGCTTGCGGCCGTCGTGCACGGCGATCGTGTGACCGATCATGTCCGGCACGATCATGGAGCGCCGCGACCACGTCTTGATGACGTTCTTGGTGCCCTTCTCGTTCTGGTCGTCCACCTTCTTCATGAGGTGGTCGTCCACGAAGGGGCCCTTCTTAAGGCTACGTGGCATGACGAGCGACTCCTACCGCTTCTTCTTGCTGCGACGACGGACGATCAGCCGGTCGCTCGACTTGTTCGCCTGGCGAGTGCGGCCTTCCTTCTTACCGGCCGGGTTCACCGGGTGCCGGCCACCGGAGGTCTTGCCCTCACCACCACCGTGCGGGTGGTCGATCGGGTTCATGGCCACGCCGCGGACGGTCGGGCGCTTGCCCTTCCACCGCATGCGTCCGGCCTTGCCCCAGTTGATGTTCGACTGCTCGGCGTTGCCGACCTCGCCGACCGTCGCGCGGCAGCGCACGTCCACCATCCGCATCTCGCCGGACGGCATGCGCAGCGTCGCGTACTTGCCCTCCTTGGCCAGCAGCTGGACGCCCGCGCCCGCGCTGCGGGCGATCTTGGCGCCGCCGCCGGGGCGGAGCTCGATGGCGTGGATGACGGTACCGGTCGGGATGTTGCGCAGCGGGAGGCAGTTGCCCGGCTTGATGTCGGCGCCAGGCCCGTTCTCGACCCGGTCGCCCTGCTTCAGGCCGCGCGGGGCGAGGATGTAGCGCTTCTCGCCGTCCACGTAGTGCAGCAGCGCGATCCGGGCGGTGCGGTTCGGGTCGTACTCGATGTGCGCGACCTTCGCCGGGACGCCGTCCTTGTCGTGCCGCCGGAAGTCGATGA
The DNA here is from genome assembly GCF_044326345.1 of Actinomadura sp. 9N215. NCBI lineage: Bacteria > Bacillati > Actinomycetota > Actinomycetes > Streptosporangiales > Thermomonosporaceae > Actinomadura > Actinomadura sp. 9N215. The sequence continues at coordinate 41,151 of NZ_JBIRBA010000017.1, forward strand.
CCCGGTAGGCGCGCTTGTGCCCGCCGCCCTGGTGCCTGGTGGTGATGCGGCCGTGGTTGTTGCGGCCGCCCTTCTTGGGGAGCGGACGCAGCAGCGACTTCTCGGGCTCGGTGCGCGTGATCTCGACGAAGTCGGCCACGCTGGAGCCGCGACGACCCGGAGTCGTCGGCTTGTAGTTACGGATGCCCATCTTATTCGTTCATCCCTTGTCTGCTTCGGGCCCCGGCCGGTTAGGCCGGGCCGCCGAAGATGTCGATCCGCTCGCCCTCGGCCAGGCTGACGATGGCGCGCTTGGTGTCCTTGCGCTTGCCGTAGCCGAACCGGGTGCGCTTGCGCTTGCCCTGCCGGTTGAGCGTGTTCACGTTCGTCACCTTGACGCCGAACACCGCCTCGACCGCCTGCTTGATCTGGGTCTTGTTGGCGTCCGTCCGGACGACGAACGTGTACTTGTTCTCGTCCAGCAGCCCGTAGCTCTTCTCCGAGACGACCGGCGCGATGATGACGTCGCGGGGGTCGGCGATCTTGTTCATGTGCGACCCTCCTTACTTCTTCGCCGCACGCGAGATGAACTCGTCGTACGCCGCCTTCGTGAAGACGACGTCGTCGTTCACCAGCACGTCGTAGGTGTTGAGCTGGTCGGAGACGAGCACGTGCACGGCCGGCTCGTTGCGCAGGCTCTTCCAGGTCAGCTCGTCCTCGCGGTCCACGACCACCAGGACGCGCTTGGCCTGGGTGACCTCGCGCAGCGCCTTCAGCGCCGTCTTCGTCTTCGGGGTGTCGCCCTCGACGAGGCCGTCGACCACGTGCACCCGGTCGTACCGGGCGCGGTCGGACAGGGCGCCGCGCAGCGCCGCCGCCTTCATCTTCTTGGGCGTCTTCTGCGTGTAGTCGCGCGGCTGGGGGCCGTGCACGACGCCGCCGCCGGCGAACTGGGGCGCGCGGGTCGAGCCCTGGCGGGCGCGTCCGGTGCCCTTCTGCCGGTACGGCTTGCGTCCGCCGCCGCGCACGTCGCCGCGCGTCTTGGTGGAGTGCGTGCCCTGCCGCGCCGCCGCCTGCTGCGCCACCACGACCTGGTGGATCAGCGGGATGCTGGTCTTCGCGTCGAAGACCTCCGCGGGCAGGTCGATGTCGAGCTTGGAAGTCACTTGCCCGCTCCCTTCGTCGCGTCGCGGACCAGCACCACGCCGCCGTTGGGACCGGGAACCGCGCCCTTGATCAGCAGCAGGTTCTTCTCCGCGTCGATGGCGTGGACGGTCAGGTTCTGCACGGTGGTGCGGGTGTTCCCGTGCCGTCCCGCCATGCGGAGGCCCTTGAACACGCGACCGGGGGTCGCGCAGCCGCCGATCGAACCCGGCGAGCGGTGCTTGCGCTGGGTGCCGTGCGAGGCGCCGAGGCCCTTGAACCCGTGGCGCTTCATGACACCGGCGGTGCCCTTGCCCTTGCTCGTGCCGGTCACGTCGATCTTCTGGCCGGCCTCGAAGACGTCGGCGGTGATCTCCTGGCCGAGCTCGTACCCGGTGGTGTCGTCCGCGCGCAGCTCGACGAGGTAGCGGCGCGGCGTGACGCCGGCCTTCTCGAAGTGACCCCCGCGCGGCTTGTTCACCTTGCGCGGGTCGATCTGCCCGAACCCGATCTGGACGGCGGCGTACCCGTCCTGCTCCTGGGTCTTGAGCTGCGTGACGACACACGGCCCGGCCTGGACGACGGTCACCGGAACGATCCGGCCCTCATCGTCGAAGACCTGGGTCATGCCGAGCTTCTCGCCCAGGACGCCCTTCCTCTGCGTACTCATTGTCGGTGCGTCCCTCAGAGCTTGATCTCGATGTCGACGCCGGCCGGAAGGTCGAGCCGCATGAGCGAGTCGACGGTCTTGGGCGTCGGGTCGATGATGTCGATCAACCGCTTGTGCGTGCGCATCTCGAAGTGCTCGCGGCTGTCCTTGTACTTGTGCGGCGAGCGGATGACGCAGTACACGTTCTTCTCGGTCGGCAGCGGCACCGGGCCCGCGACCTTGGCGCCCGTCCGCGTCACCGTCTCAACGATCTTCTTCGCGGAGGTGTCGATGACCTCGTGGTCGTAGGCCTTGAGCCGGATGCGGATCTTCTGTCCCGCCATGGTGGCCTCGGTGTCCTTTGCTGTAGTGCCGCTGGTTACGTCGGTTCGTGGAAGCGGCGGCCCTGCCTTGGCGGCGGGGCCGCCGCTGCTACGACGGGTGTTACTTGATGACCTTGATGACGCGACCCGAGCCGACCGTCCGGCCGCCCTCGCGGATGGCGAACTTGAGGCCCTCCTCCATGGCGACGGGCTGGATCAGCTCGACGCGCATCTCGGTGTTGTCGCTCGGCATGACCATCTCGGTGCCCTCGGGGAGGTTCACCACGCCGGTCACGTCCGTGGTCCGGAAGTAGAACTGCGGACGGTAGTTGTTGAAGAACGGCGTGTGGCGGCCGCCCTCGTCCTTGGACAGGATGTAGACCTGCGCCTCGAACTCGGTGTGCGGGGTCGTGGTGCCCGGCTTGATGACGCACTGGCCGCGCTCGACGTCCTCGCGCTTCACACCGCGCAGGAGCAGGCCGACGTTGTCGCCCGCCTGGCCCTGGTCGAGGAGCTTGCGGAACATCTCGACGCCGGTGACGGTCGTCGTGGTCTTCTCGTTCTTGATGCCGATGATGTCGACGGTCTCGTTGACGTTCACGACACCGCGCTCGACGCGGCCGGTCACGACGGTGCCGCGGCCGGTGATCGAGAAGACGTCCTCGATCGGCATCAGGAACGGCTTCTCGACGTCGCGGACCGGCTCCGGCACGTTCTCGTCGACGGCGTTCATGAGCTCGCCGATCGACGCAGACCACTTCTCGTCGCCCTGCAGGGCCTGGTAGGCCGAGACGCGGATGACCGGAAGGTCGTCGCCCGGGAACTCGTACTCGGTGAGCAGCTCGCGGACCTCGAGCTCGACGAGCTCCAGGATCTCCTCGTCGTCCACCATGTCGCACTTGTTCAGCGCGACGACGATGTACGGGACGCCGACCTGGCGGGCCAGGAGCACGTGCTCCTTGGTCTGCGGCATCGGGCCGTCGGTCGCCGCGACCACCAGGATGGCGCCGTCCATCTGCGCCGCACCGGTGATCATGTTCTTGATGTAGTCGGCGTGACCGGGGCAGTCCACGTGCGCGTAGTGCCGGGCCTCGGTCTGGTACTCGACGTGCGCGATCGAGATCGTGATGCCGCGCTCGCGCTCCTCCGGCGCCTTGTCGATGTCCTCGAACGGCGTGAAGGGGTTGAGGTCCGGGTACTTGTCGTGGAGCACCTTGGTGATCGCCGCGGTAAGCGTGGTCTTACCGTGGTCGATGTGTCCGATGGTGCCGATGTTCACGTGCGGCTTCGTCCGCTCGAACTTAGCCTTCGCCACTGGTTGCTCCTTGCTTGCGATCCTCGGCCGCCTCGACGACCGTTTCGATGTGCGTTCTGGTGATCTGGTGGGCAGGCCGGGTGCTACTCACCCCGTGCCTTGGCGATGATCTCCTGGCCGACGTTCGTCGGAACCTCGGCGTAGGAGTCGAACTGCATCGTGAAGACAGCCCGGCCCTGGGTCTTGCTGCGCAGATCACCCACGTAGCCGAACATCTCGGACAGCGGCACCAGCGCCTTGATGACGCGCATGCCGTGCCGCTCGTCCATGGACTGGACCTGACCGCGGCGGCTGTTGAGGTCGCCGATCACGTCGCCCATGTTGTCCTCGGGCGTGGTGACCTCGACCGCCATCATCGGCTCCAGCAGCGTCGGGGACGCCTTGCGGGCCGCCTCCTTGAACGCCATGGAGCCGGCGACCTTGAACGCCATCTCCGAGGAGTCGACCTCGTGGTAGGCGCCGTCCTGCAGGGTGACCTTGACGCCCACCATCGGGTAGCCGGCGAGGACGCCGAACTCCGCCGCCTCCTGGCAGCCCGCGTCGACCGACGGGATGTACTCCCGCGGGATGCGGCCGCCGGTGACCTTGTTCACGAACTCGTAGCCGTCGGACCCGCCGCCGAGCGGCTCCAGGTCGATGATCACGCGGCCGAACTGGCCCGAGCCGCCCGTCTGCTTCTTGTGGGTGTACTCGACCTTCTCGACCTTGCGGGTGATCGTCTCGCGGTAGGCGACCTGCGGCTTGCCGACGTTGGCGTCGACCTTGAACTCGCGCTTCATCCGGTCGACGAGGATCTCCAGGTGGAGCTCGCCCATGCCGGAGATCACGGTCTGGCCGGTGTCCTCGTCGGTGCGGACCGTGAAGGACGGGTCCTCCTCGGCCAGCCGCTGGATGGCGGTGCCCAGCTTCTGCTGGTCGGCCTTGGTCTTCGGCTCGATCGCGACGTGGATGACCGGCGCCGGGAAGTTCATCGACTCCAGCACGATCGGGTTCTTGTCGTCGCAGAGCGTCTCGCCGGTGGTGGTCTGCTTGAGGCCCATCACCGCGACGATGTCGCCGGCGCCCGCGCGCTCGATCTCGGTGCGCTTGTTGGCGTGCATCCGGTAGATCTTGCCGATGCGCTCCTTGCGCTCCTTGACGGAGTTCATCACGTTCGCGCCGGACTCCATGACGCCGGAGTAGACGCGCACGAACGTGAGCTTGCCCAGGTGCGGGTCGCTCATGATCTTGAATGCGAGCGCGGAGAACGGCTCCTCCTCGCTCGGCTGCCGGGTGAGCGCCTTCTCCTCGTCCCGGACGGCGTGGCCCTCGATGGCCTCGACGTCCAGCGGGGAGGGCAGGTACCGGACGATCGCGTCCAGCAGCGGCTGCACGCCCTTGTTCTTGAAGGCCGTGCCGCACAGCACCGGGGTGAGCTTCGCGGCGATCGTCGCCCGGCGGATGCCGGCGTAGAGCTGCTCGACCGTGGGCTCCTCGCCCTCCAGGTACAGCTCCATGATGTCGTCGTCGTTCTCGGCGAGCGTCTCGACCAGCTTGTCGTGCCACTCGCGCGACGTCTCGACGTGCGTGTCGGGGATGTCGACGACGTCGTACATCTCGCCGAGCTTGGCCTCCTCGTTCCAGACGAGGGCCTTCATCGTCACGAGGTCGATGACGCCCTTGAAGTCGGCCTCGGCGCCGATCGGCAGCTGCAGCACCAGCGGAGTCGCGTTGAGACGGCTCTCGATCATGTCGACGCAGCGGTGGAACTCCGCGCCGACGCGGTCGAGCTTGTTGACGAAGCACATGCGGGGCACGCCGTACCGGTCGGCCTGGCGCCACACGGTCTCGGACTGGGGCTCCACGCCCGCGACGCCGTCGAACACCGCGACCGCACCGTCGAGCACCCGCAGGTTGCGCTCCACCTCGACGGTGAAGTCGACGTGTCCCGGGGTGTCGATGATGTTGATGGTGTGCTTGACGTCGTCGACCGGCCACTCGCAGGTGGTGGCGGCGGAGGTGATGGTGATCCCCCGCTCCTGCTCCTGCTCCATCCAGTCCATGGTGGCGGCGCCGTCGTGGACCTCGCCGATCTTGTAGCTCATCCCCGTGTAGTAGAGGATGCGCTCGGTCGTCGTGGTCTTGCCCGCGTCGATATGGGCCATGATCCCGATGTTGCGGACCTTGGCCAGGTCTACACCGGTTTTGGTAGCCACTGTCGTCCTTCGCGTCGTCTCGTCGTTACTGTTGCCGGGGTTACCAGCGGTAGTGGGCGAAGGCCTTGTTCGACTCCGCCATCTTGTGGGTGTCCTCGCGCTTCTTGACGGAGGCACCGAGGCCGTTGCTCGCGTCGAGCAGCTCGTTCATCAGCCGCTCGGTCATGGTCTTCTCGCGGCGCTGCCGGGCGTACACCACCAGCCAGCGGAGGGCGAGGGTGGTGCTGCGGGCCGGGCGCACCTCGACGGGGACCTGGTAGGTCGCGCCGCCGACGCGGCGGCTGCGGACCTCCAGGGTGGGCTTGACGTTGTCGAGGGCGCGCTTCAGCGTGACGACCGGGTCGTTGCCGGTCTTGTCGCGGGCGCCCTCCAGGGCGTCGTAGACGATGTTCTGCGCGATCGACCGCTTGCCGTCGAGGAGGATCTTGTTGATGAGCGCGGTGACCAGCGGCGAGTTGTACACCGGGTCAGCGATGAGCTGGCGCTTGCCAGCGGGGCCCTTGCGCGGCATCAGCTCTTCTCCTTCTTCGCGCCGTAGTGGCTGCGGCCTTGCTTGCGGTTCCGGACGCCCTGCGTGTCCAGCGTGCCGCGAATGATCTTGTACCGAACGCCGGGGAGGTCCTTCACACGGCCGCCGCGCACGAGCACGATCGAGTGCTCCTGCAGGTTGTGACCGACGCCGGGGATGTAGGCCGTGACCTCGATCCCGCTCGACAGCCGGACACGGGCGACCTTGCGAAGCGCCGAATTGGGCTTCTTGGGCGTCGTCGTGTAGACGCGCGTGCAGACACCCCGGCGCTGGGGGCTGCCCTTGAGCGCGGGCGTCTTGTTCTTGGTCACCTTGTCCTGGCGGCCCTTGCGGACCAGCTGCTGGATCGTGGGCACCGCGTCTCCGTCTTCCTCGTACCGAGCCGGTAAGTCCTATTGCTGCAATCACCACCTCAGGCGAGGCTGTGACCTGCCGGTTTCCCGACCTCTCCGACCCACGCGGTCGGGCGTGTCGCCGCCACACGGAAATACAGCCGCGCGAAACCGACACAGACCGCCCGGCCCGTATCTGGGCCGAATCAAGCCGGGGAGTGAGCCTCCACCATCCGGCGCGCCCGGGCGGCCCTAGACCACCGAGCCCACCAAGGATGAGAGAGCCTCATGTGATGCGGCGCTGGGGCTGGCCTGCCGGCCTCTCCGACGCGCACGCACAGCGGCCCGCACTGCGGGCACAAGGAAAGAGGTTACCGAGAGCCGCGCCAAAGTGCAAAGTGAAACCCGCTTGCCTACGGCGGTTCGATCGCTACAGGTCGGTGACGGCTGAGGACGACCTCTGGAGCATTGTGTCCCACGTCCCTGTCGTTAGGGAAGGCGGGGAACAAGTTTTACGTCGTCCTCAGCCGTCCGACCAGCGGAGCGTCCTAGCGGAGGAAGGCCAGGTAGACCACGGCGAGAACCACCACGACGGCGACGATGCCGCCGACGACGAGCAGGAGCGTGTTCTTGCCGCCCTTGCCCTCGTCGGCGCCGTAGCCGGGCTGCGGCTGGCCGTACTGCCCCTGGCCTTGCCCGTGTTGCTGACCGTACTGGCCCTGCTGGCCGGGCTGCCCGTACTGGCCGGGTTGACCAGGCTGGCCGTGCTGACCCGGCTGGCCGTGCTGGCCGTATGGCTGGCCTGGGGCTCCGGGGGCCTGGGCCATCTGCTCGCCTGGCTGGCCGTACTGCTGGCCGTAACCCTGCTGCTGCCCGTAGGGCTGCTGTTGCCCGTATTCCTGCTGGCCGTACTGCTGCTGTTCGCCTTGTTGGCCGTACTGCTGTTCGCTCTGCTGGCCGTATTGCTGGCCGTAGCCCTGTTGCTGGGGCTGTTGCAGCTGGCCCCACTGCTGCTGGCCGATGTCCATGCGGGTGTGGTCGGCCAGGCCCTGCGGCTCGGCGGGCTGGCCGCCCTGGGCGCCGGGCGGGTGGAAGGCCTCGGTCGCGGGCGCGTCCTCCATGGCGCTCTCGCTGTGGGCGCGGTACGGGTCCTCCTGCGGGGCGGACGGCTGCGCACCGGCCCCGAAGCCGGAGTCGGGGGGCGGGACCATCATCGTCCGCTCGGTGTCCAGGCCCTGCTGCCCGGGCGGCCCCTGCTGTCCGGGCTGGCCGCCGCCGGGCTGGGACGACTCCGGCGACCAGGGCTCGGGCGTCGACGGCGGCGTCGGCGCCTGCCACGGCTCGGCTTGGGGCTCCTGCCTGCGCTCGGGACCCGTGGCGACCGGGATGTCGGTGCCGGGCGACCAGTGCAGCGTCGCCTGGTCGTCGATCACGGGGCGCTGCGGCTCGGGCTCCGGCGCCTCGGCGGACGGCCCGGGGACGATCATCGTCCGGTCGGTCAGGGAGTCCTGCGGCTGCTCGCCCTGCTGCTGCTCGCCTGCGGGCTGCGTGGCGCCCGGGTCGGGTGCGGAGAACGCGCCGCCCTGGCCGCCGAAGGGCTGCTGCCCGTACTGCGGCAGCGGCTCCTGTGCCGTTTCCTGGGGCGCGCCGTGCATCGGCTGCTGCGGGTATGGGGGCGGCTGCTGGCCGTACTGCTGCTGGTCTGGTTGCTGGCCGTAGGGCTGCTCTGGTTGTTGGCCGTACTGCGGCTGCTCTGGCTGGCCGTAGCCGGGCTGCGGCTGGCCGTACTGCTGCTCTTGCGGCGGCGGGAATCCGCCGGGGCCGGGGGGCGCGCCGTAGGGCAGGTGCCCGGCGGGCGGCTGACCGTACGGGGCCTGCTGCTCCTGCGGGCCGCCGAACGGCGACTGGGGCGGCGGCGGGGGCTGCTCGCCGAACTGCTGCACGGGCTGCTCGACCATCGTCGGCGGAGGCGGCGCCGGCCGGTCCTCGTCGCGGGGCTCCTGCGGCTGCCGCTGTTCAGGCTGAGCGGGCGGCGCGGGCTGGGCCGCTCCGGTTCCGCCCAGCTGCGGCGCCCCGAACACGACGGTGCGGTCGCCCAGCGGCCGGGCGGGAGGCTCCTGCGCCTCCGGCGGCGTGGGCTGCCCCTCGTCCTCCGGCAACGGCCGCTGCGGTCCCTGCGTGCCGTCATTCTCGGTCATCGTCGGGCTCCTTCAGCGCCGTCATTCCGGGTTCCTCGGCTCCCGGAGGTTCCGAAGCGCGCGGCGCATAACGCGGCTTCCGAACCTTGTCACCCATGTCCCCACGTGGCGCTCCTGCCATGCGTGGGCGTTCTGGCCCCCAGCCTGCCCCGATCGCCCGTGGTATCGCAAATCACCACCCTGGATAGACGCCGAACGCCCCCGGACCGTTCCGACCAGGGGCGTCCGGCGGCCTGCTATGTCAGGAATGCCCGAGGATCGGGTGCGGCCTGTACGGCGCCTCCAGCCTCTCGACCTCCTTCTCGTCCAGCTCCAGGCGCTCGGCGGCGATGGCGTCCTCCATGTGGGTGAGTTTCGTCGCTCCGAAGATCGGCGCCGTCACCCCGGGACGGCCGATCAGCCAGGCGAGCGCGACCTGGGCCGCGGGGACGCCCCGCTCCCCCGCGACCTCCCGGACGACGTCGACGACGGCGAAGTCGTCGTCCGTGTACAGGCTGTCCCCGTAGGCGTCGTTCCTGGACCGGACGGTCTTGCGCTCGCCGCCCCGCTCCCGGTTCCCGGCCAGCATCCCGCGGGCCAGCGGGCTCCACGGGATGAGGCCCACGCCCTGGTCGAGGCACAGCGGGATCATCTCCCGCTCCTCCTCGCGGTAGATGAGGTTGTAGTGGTTCTGCATGGTGACGAACTTCGTCCAGCCGTGCGTCTCCGCGACGTGCTGCGCCTTGGCGAACTGCCACGCGTACATGCTGGACGCGCCGATGTACCGGGCCTTGCCCGATTTCACGACGTCGTGCAGGGCCTCCATGGTCTCTTCAATGGGCGTCTCGTAGTCCCATCGGTGAATCTGGTAGAGGTCGACATAGTCGGCGCCGAGCCTCCGCAGCGAGTCGTCGATGCTCGCCGTCACGTGCTTGCGCGACAGGCCCCGGTCGTTCGGTCCCGGCCCCATGGGGAGGCAGGCCTTCGTGGCCAGGACGTAGTCGTCCCGCCGGGCGAAGAACTTCGGCAGCAGACGGCCGGTGAGTTCCTCGCTCGTGCCTTCCGCGTACACGTTTGCGGTGTCGAAGAACGTCACACCCGCTTCAACGGCCCGCCGGACGATGGGCTCCGCTCCGTCCTCGTCGAGGATCCACTCCCGCTTGGACGGGTCGCCGTAGCTCATCATCCCGAGGCAGATACGGGAGACCTTCGTTCCCGTCGTGCCGAGACGTACCTGTTCCATGAACGGCTCCTTTCAACGTTCTCCACGGTGCAACGACACACCGGCGATCACCAACCCGATTCCGGCGAGTTCCGTGGGCACCGGTACCTGCCGCAGGACGACAAGCCCTACCACGGTCGCCGTCGCGGGCAACAGCGCGACCATCAGCGCGTAGGTGGCGCGGCTGAGGCGTGCCATCGCCAGCTGGTCGCACACGTAGGGGATGACGGATGACGAGATTCCCACGCCGATGCCCGCGGCGAGCGCGACCGGGTCGGTGAGGACCGGCACCGCCTGGACGCCCCCGATCGGCAAGACGAACACAGTCGCGACCAGCATCGCCATGGCCAGCCCGTCGATGCCACCGGCGTCCGACTGCGCGGCCCGGTGCGCGACCACCACGTACAGGGCGAACAGGCCCGCGTTCGCGAAGGCGAAGACGAAGCCCAGCGGCTCACCTTCCAGGCGGACGTCCGTCAGCAGGTATACGCCGGCGACGGCCGCGGCGAGCGCGGTGAGGTTGCGGGGCGTCCGCATCCCCAGCGCAGCGAGGCCGATGACGGGCAGGAACTCGATCGCCGCCACGGTCGCGAGCGGGAGCCGCGCTATCGCCAGGTAGAACGACGCGTTCATGAGGGCGAGGACGGCGCCCCAGAGCGTGATCGTCCGCCAGGTGCCGCGGTTGAACGTCCGCCATGGGCGGCGCCAGCGGCGCCAGAGGAGGAACACCAGGACGGCGCTCCAGATCCGCAGCCCTGCGACGCCCAGGGGCGCGACGCGGGAGAACAGCAGGACGGCGAACGACGGCCCCAGATAGTGGAAGACCGCGCTCCCGACGAAGTACGACCAGGGCGGAAACGTCATGGCCGTATCGTCGGCGGGTTCGTAGGTTGGAGGAATGGCGAACCGAAGGGGCCGGCCGGGCCGCGCCTACGAACCCAAGCCGCTCGACGCGATCGACCTTAAGATCCTCACCGAGCTGCAGCGGGACGGCCGCGCCACCCTCGCCGACCTGGGCCGACGCGTCGCGCTCTCCGCCCCGGCCGTCGCCGAGCGCGTCCAGCGGCTGGAGGAGACGGGCGTCATCACCGGCTACCACGCCACCGTCGACCCGGTCGCCCTCGGCTTCCCGATCACGATCCTCGTGCGCGTCAATCCGAGCCCGCGCGAGCTGAGCCGCGTCCCCAAGATCGCCGACGAGATCCCGCAGATCGTCGAATGCCACCGCATCACGGGCGACGACTGCTTCTTCTTCATCGCCCACCTGCGGACGGTCGAGGAGCTGGAGCCGATCCTCGACCGGTTCACCCCGTTCGCGCGGACGACGACGTCGATCCTGCAGTCGGCGCCCGTCCCGCGCCGTCCACTCCCCCTCGACTGACTCGCGCAACCGGTTTGGGGGCTTCGGGATAGAGGGGGTGTCACTGACTCCTAGCCACGGAGAGCGCCTCCATGAGGAGACACCCATGGCGATCGTGAGCCATGCCAGGGACGAGCTGGACGATTCGCGGATCGTCGCCGCCTCCCTCGAAGACCCCGACGCCTTCGGTGAGCTGTTCCGCCGCCACGGGCCGCGGCTGCACGCGTACATCAGGCGGCGGCTGGGGCCCGTCCTGGCCGACGATCTCGTGTCGGAGTCGTTCGCGACCGCGTTCCGGCAGCGGGAGCGGTTCGACGGGCGGGCGGACTTCGGCGCCTGGCTCTGGGGCATCGCCGCCAACCTGATCGCCAGGCACCACCGGCAGGAGACCCGCATGTACCGGGCGTTCGCCCGGACCGGCGTGGACCCGGCCGAGGACGGCGTCGCCGACCTGGCCAGCGACCGCGCGACGGCCGCGGCGCTCGGCCCGGGGCTGGCGAGGGCGCTGGCGTCGTTGGACGCGCAGGAACGCAGCGCCGTCCTGCTGCTGGCGTGGGCGGACATGTCCTACGCCGAGATCGCGACGACGCTCGATCTGCCGCTCGGCACCGTCAAGGCCAAGATCCACCGAAGCCGGGCCAAGCTGCGCAAGGCCATGTCAGAGGACAAGGCCATGTCTGAGGAGAAGACCGATGGATGAACTCGACGCGCTGCGGCTGATGCGGACCGGCCTGGCCCTGGAGGAGCCGCCGGAGCGGCTCGCCCAGCGAATCGACTGGCGGGACGAGCGGGATGCGCGGGATGCGCGGGACGACGGCGCCAAGGAACGGCCTCGCCGCGGGCTCAGGCTCCGTCTCAGGCCCAGGGTGCCGCTGCTGACCCTGGCCGCGGCCACCGTCGCCGCCACGGTGGCCATCGCCTTGGTCGCCGCGCAGGACGACGAGGGCCCGGCCCCCGGTCCCGGCGGCGAGAACGGGCCCCGGCCCGGCAATGTCCTTCTGGCCGCCGCCGTCAGCGCGCAGAAGGCGCCGAGCGGGAAGTACTGGCACGTCAAGACCGTCAGCGGAGAGGTCTACGCGGTCGGCAAGAGCGCCTCGAAGCACTACAAGGTCGATTCGAGGCAGGGGAACGAGATGTGGACCGACCGGAACGGGTTGAGACGGACGGCCCACATCGAGCTGCCCGACATCCCGCTCACCGCGGCGGACAGGCGGAAGTGGCAGGCCGCGGGTTCGCCCGAATGGGTCGACGTCCCGAACCCGGAAGGGGGCGGCGAGGCCCAGCTGGACATGTCGGCGTCCTCGACCGGACGGTCGCCGGCGCCGCCCTCTCCCGACGAGCGGTTCTACGCCATGACGCCGCGCCAGATCGCCGAGCTGCCCACCGATCCGAAGGCGCTGGAGAACGCCCTGCTCGGCCTCAAGGACTATTGGCGCGCGGTCTCCAAGGACGGCGTCGGCCCGGAGCCGATGCGCGCACTGCGGGGGGAGGAGCGCGTCCGGGCGCTGACGGACGTGGCCGGAACCCTGCTGTCCACGGCGCCCGCTCCGCCCGAGGTGCGCGCGGCGGTGTTCCGGATGCTCGCGAACCAGCCCGGCGTCAGGGACGAGGGCCAGACGACCGACCCGCTGGGCCGCAGGGGAACGGCCGTCTCGCTGCCGCTGAAGACCACCACGGCCCTCGGCGTCTACACCGCTCCCAAGCAGCTCGGCACCTACCGGCGTCAGTTCATCCTCAACCCGGACACGGGGACCCTGCTCGCCATCCGGGACCTCGTGGCCGACCCGCCGCGCGGCAGCCGGAAACTGCCTCCGGGCGACGACGGCCAGCCGCGCTCCCTGCGGGCGGAGGACATGCCCGACCGCTTCCACCGTTCCGGTGAACTGGCCTCCTACCAGGCGTTCGCCGTCACGGAATGGACGAACACCGAGCCGCCGCACTGAACCCGCCACCGCTCCGCGGGAGGGCCCGTTCCGCCCGGAACGGGCCCTCCCGTGTGCAAGGCCTGCGTTCAGCGGCCGGACGGCTCGTCAGCGGACGAATTCGGTGCGGACGCCTAGCAGCCGTACGGGACGGCGTCGGGTGAAGGCGTCGAGTGCGGCGAGGGCGGCGTCCTCGATCAGGTCGGGCTCGGCGGACGGGGTCTCCAGCGTCCGGCCATGGGTCTGGGTGGTGAACGGCGCGTACCGGACCTTGACGACGACGCGGGCGACGTCCCTGCCGTCCTCGGCGATGTCGTCGGCGACGTGCCGCGCCAGCTTGGAGACTTCGCGGCGGACGTCGTCCCAGTCCGGCAGATCGCGCTGGAACGTGGTCTCCCGCCCGCGCGACCTCGGGACGTGCGGCGCGTCGCTCACCGGCGAATTGTCGAGGCCCCGCGCGAGCAGCACCAGCCACGGCCCGTTCGTCGGCCCGAACTCCTTGGCGAGGACGTCGGGATCGGCGGCCGCGAGTTCGCTGACCGTGGCGATGTCCAGGCTCTTCAGCCGCTTGGCGGTCTTGGCGCCGATGCCCCAGAGCGCGTCCGCGGGACGGTCGCCGAGGACGTCGAACCAGGTCGACCCGGTGAGGCGGAAGATCCCGGCGGGCTTGCCGAAGCCGGTCGCCAGCTTCGCCTGGAGTTTGTTCTGCCCGATGCCCACCGTGCATTCGAGTCCCGTCGCCGCGCGCACCCGGTCACGGATCTCCTGGGCCACCGCTTCCGGGTCGTCGCCGTCGACGGCGAGGAACGCCTCGTCCCAGCCGAGCACCTCGACGACGACGCCGAGGCTCCGCAGCGCCGCCATGACCTGGTCGGATGCGGCCTCGTACAGGTCCCTGTCGACGGGCAGGAACACCGCGTCCGGGCATCGGCGTGCCGCCGTTCGCAGGGGCAGCCCGGAGTGCACGCCGTAGGCGCGGGCCTCGTACGAGGCCGTGCTCACCACGCCGCGCTTCGTCGGATCGCCGTCACCGCCGACGACGATCGGCCGCCCGCGCAGTTCCGGGTGGCGCAGCACCTCGACGGCGGCGATGAACTGGTCCAGATCGACGTGCAGGACCCATCGAGCCACCCCACCATTGTCGCTCTACCAGCGCAAACGTCCTACAGCCGGGGGTCGGCGGGGTGAGACGACCGGCGGCCTGTCCCGCCGGGCGGACGCCACACCCACTTGCCGCAACGGAAAGTTGTGAGTTGACATGTTGGAAACTAAGCATCATAGTTTCCAACATGGAAACACACGAGGACGCAGGCGACGCGAGCCCCCGGCCGACCCCCGGCGAAGCAGCGGCGGCACTGCACGAGGTCGAGCGCACCCAAGCCGAGATGGACGCCATCCGGACCCCGCTGTGGTACTTCGTCGCCCTCGGGATCTGGACAGCGCCGATCGGCCCCCTGGTGGCGATCACACCGGACCCGCCGGCGGGCGTGGTGATCCTGCTCGCCGGGGTGGCGGTCTGGGCGGCGGGGCTCGCGACGCTCATGCACGTGGTCGTCAAGCGGATGCGGGTGCTGATGTGGCTGACCGATCGGCAGCTGCGGCCGTTCGCCATGATCATGCTCCCGCTGCTGGGCCTGTACGCCCTCGTGGAGAGCACCACCGAGCCGCCGTGGGGCCCCGAGGCCGTCACCGTGGTGGCCGCAGTGGGGATCATCGCCTTCGGCGTTCATCACCGGCTGACGGGCCGCCGGAGGACGGACGGCCCGACGCCATGACCCGACGGGCCGAAGCGGCCAAGGCGGCCAAGGCGGCCGACGCCACCGACGATGCCACCGGTGCGTTCGACACCGTCGTCCACGCGCCGCAGCGGCTGCGCATCTGCGCGATGCTCGACGCGGTGACCCAGATCGAGTTCGGCCTGGTCCAGGAGCGGCTGGGGGTCAGCGCCTCGGTGCTCAGCAAGCACGTGAGCGTCCTGATGGACGCCGGTTACGTCGAGCAGCGCAAGGCGGTTCGCGATACGCGCCAACGGGTGTGGCTCGTACTCACCGCCAAGGGCCGCGCCGCCTACCGGGGCCATGTCGCCGCCCTCCGCGAGATCGTCGACCAGCCGCCGGAATAGCGCCCGCCGCGCCCGCCGCGCGCGGACAGGGCGGTCAGTCGATGAGGCCGCCGATGCCCTTGCCGAGCAGCACGACGCCGATGACCAGCAGGAGCATGAACATCACCGTGGTGCTGTTGCGTTCCAGCCACGCCTTCAACGCGTCCAGCGGGCCGCGCACTCGTTCGGCGTCGGCGGCGTACACCGCCACCGGGACCGCGACGGTGCACGCCGCGATCACGGTGAAGACGGCGACCGCCACGACTTCGCCGCCGACGCTCATGTCGCCCTGCGAGATGGCGATCCCGGCCGCGACGCACATGATCAGGTTCTTGGGGTTGACGGCCGACAGCAGCAGCCCGAACGACGCCGCTCTGGCCGGGGTGAGCTCGTCGACCGCCCTCATCCAGGCGGGCGTCCCGGCGTCCGCGTGGTCCCCCTGGCGGGACGTCCACTGCCTGGCGGCGAGGGTCAGCAGGAGCACGCCCAGCAGCAGCTCGATCCACGAGACCGGCGTCTTGGGCTCGCCGGCCGAGCCGTTCATCCCGATGGCGTTCGCGATCAGCACCAGCACGGTCGTGGCGATCACGATTCCGGCCGCCCATCCGGCCAGGAACCCCGGCCCGGTGGTGCGGGCCCGCGGCGCCAGCAGCATGAGGATCACCGCGATGATCGGGATCGGGCTGATCGCGACCCCGACCGCCAGCGGCAGCAGCTGCCCGATGACCTCGCCCATGTCAGGCCCCCTCTCCGATGTCCGCTGCGGTCAGGGCGTGACGATGGGGAAGTCGGGCTCGGCGCCGTCCATGACGGCGAGCAGCCGGTGCAACGCCGCCGCGTCGCCGGTGCTGGTGATGCCGTCGGTGCCGCCTCCCGCGATGAGCGCGAACAGGTCCGGACGGCTGAGCGTCAGCGTCAGATCGGCGCCGTCGCCCGGGTCGCCGATGGTTCGCCGGTGGATGAGGACGCCGTTCGACAAGATCATGCGGTACCGGTCGCCCGTGTCGGTGAAATCCCAGTCGATGGTCAGGTGCTCGTCCCACGCCTTGGGGCCGTTCACCCGGATCGCCATCGAGTCGAAGACCTGCTCGATCGTCAATCCCGCCGTCATTCCTCCGGCGATGCTCGTCGGGAAGGGTTTGGCGCCTTCACGCAGTTCCATGGCGCCGGTGAGGTAGAAATTGCGCCACGTCCCGCATTCAGCGCCCTGGCCGAGCCGCTGGTATACGTCCGCGAGAGCGCTTTTCGCGTCGGCGTTGCCGGGGTCGGCGAACACCACGTGGTTCAGCAGCGTCGCGGCGAACCGCAGATCGCCCTGGCTCGTGTAGTCGCGGGCCATCGCCATTACCCTGGACGCGCCGCCCATGCATTCCACGTACCGTTTCGCCGCCTCGACCGGCGGATGCTCCCACAGATGGGCGGGGTTCCCGTCGAACCAGCCCATGTACCGCTGGTAGATCGCCTTGACGTTGTGGCTGACCGACCCGTAGTAGCCGCGGGCGTGCCAGGCCCCGGCCAGGGCGGGCGGCAGGTCGATCATCTCGGCGATCTCGATGCCGGTGTGCCCCTGGTTGAGCAGCCGCAGCGTCTGATCGTGCAGGTAGGCGTACAGGTCCCGCTGCTGCGACAGGTACGCCACGATGTCGTCGCGGCCCCAGGTCGGCCAGTGGTGGGACGCGAACGCGACGTCGGTGCCGTCGGCGAACAGCGTGATGGCGTCGTCCAGGTAGCGCGCCCAGACCCGCGCGTCGCGGACGAGCGCACCCCGCAACGTCAATATGTTGTGCAGATTGTGCGTCGCGTTCTCGGCCATGCAGAGCGCGCGCCGCTCCGGGAAATGGAAGTTCATCTCCGCCGGGGCCTCGGTGCCCGGCGTCAATTGAAACACGATCCGGACGCCGTCCAGGACCTCTTCCTGTCCGGTGCGCGTGATGTCCTTGTTCGGCAGGACGAGCGACACCCGCCCCGAGGACGCGGTCTGCCCGAGCCCCGTCCCGACCATTCCGTCCGGGCTCCGCTCCAATTGGACGCCCGTGTGGTAGGCGCCGCGACGCGCCATGGCGGTCCCGGCGTACACGTTCTCCGAAACGGCGTTCTCCAGGAACCCGGCCGGAGCCAGAATCGGCACCCCACCGGGATTCCCGGGCTCGATGACGCCTTCCGCGCCGCCGAAATGGTCGACGTGCGAATGGGTGTAGATCAGCCCAGTGACCGGACGGTCACCACGGTGCTCCCGGTACAGCGCCAGCGCCGCCGCCGCGGTCTCCACCGACACCAGCGGATCGACCACGATCACCCCGCGGTCGCCCTCGACCAGCGTCATGTTCGACAGGTCCAGGCCCCGGACCTGGTAGATGCCGTCCGTCACCTCGAACAGGCCCTGCTTGGCGCACAGCTGCGACTGCCGCCACAGCGACGGGTTCACCGTCTCCGGGCACGGGCCTTCGAGGAACGCGAACACGTCGTTGTCCCAGACGACCCGTCCGTCGGCGTCCCGCACCACCCCGGGCGACAGCGACGCGACAAGCCCCCGCTCGGCGTTCTCGAAATCCGTCCGGTCCCCGAACGCAAGATCCCCCATGCCCAGCATCTATCCACGCCGCACCAACCCAAAGCCGCCGCGCAGCAAAGACTCTGTGCACTCCAGCCCGGCGACGCGCGCGACAGACGCCGGTGCGGCCCGACGCGGCTCCGTCGTATGGCGGTGCCTGGCGGGAAAGGCTAGCTCGACTGTTCGGTGACGAGATCCGCCAAATGGAACGGAACGGTTCGGCCGATCTGGTCCCCGATCTGCTGGACCAGTTTGGCGGCCTGATCGGAGAAGTATCCGTACTCGGCGGCCAATGTGCCGCCGACGTCCTCGACGTTCACCAGGAGATGGCGCTTGAGGTGGCTCTTGCCGTCGGCGGTCGTGATCCGGAGTTCCACCACGCCCAAGCCGCGGACGACGGAATCGTCCTGACCGGCGGGCGACGTCTGCGCTCCCTGGAACCTGGCCGTGGCGCTCGCCTCGACGACCGAGTCCTTGATCTTTTCGAGCCACTCCAGAAGTCCACGCTCCTGGAGATCGGTGTCCAGCCAGAAAGCGCGCACGTCGGGACGGGGTGTTTCGGCGAAGCGTTCCCGCACGAAGTCCTTGTCGAGAAAAGCCAGCAGATTGCCCGCCTTGGGGCCGGAGGACCGGGCGAGCAGCGCGCAATAGATCGCTTGGAACGCCTTGGGCTGGGCCAGCGGGATAAGCCTGGCGGTATCGAAGATACGCGTTTGGATCTTGTCCGGATGCCAGCTGACTTCGGCCAGGTCCTTCGAGAGCTGGTGCAGGAACTCGCGCTGCGCCGGAGCGAGCTCTCCGACCTCTCGCGGAAGCGTTTCCTGGAGTTCCAGGCGGTCTTCGTCCTGCGCGTAGGCGTCGAGCCAAACCTGCGCCGACCGCACCCGCGCGCGCAGATGCTTGAGGTCCAGCTCGGTCAGCTCGGCGCCCTTGAGCCCGGTCACCTCTCGCTCCACGTCGAGGTGGGGCATCTGCACCACGCTCAGCAGAAGGTCGAAAGGCGGCGCGTAGTAGTCGTCCTCCAATGTGACCTGGGCGACGTCGTACAGGCGCTTTTCGTTGGGGTTCTCGTCGGGCTGCCTCGCCTTGGCGCGCAGCCGGTCGAAGTCGTCGTACAGACGGACGATCTTGTCGTGCTCGGGCGCGAAATCCACCGGACGCTTCGGCTGGGACCTGATCATCAGAAAGCGCAGCAGTTCCGGTGACAGCAGGTCGGCCATCTCCCGGGCCGAGACGCCGACCCCCCGCGAGGAACTCATCTTGGCACCGCGGACGAGAAAGAACTCGTACGGAATGTTCATCGGCCCCGGCTTGCCGAATATCTCGCCCAGGCAGCGGACGGCCACCTCACGCGAGCCGCCCCGGGTGTTGTGGTCCTTTCCGGCGCCCTCGATGGTGACCCCG
This sequence comes from Actinomadura sp. 9N215, assembly GCF_044326345.1. NCBI lineage: Bacteria > Bacillati > Actinomycetota > Actinomycetes > Streptosporangiales > Thermomonosporaceae > Actinomadura > Actinomadura sp. 9N215. The sequence continues at coordinate 60,353 of NZ_JBIRBA010000017.1, forward strand.
AAGTTGTTCCACTTGGCCACCCACTCCAGCTTCCAGGAGAGCTTGCCGTTGCCGCCGAACGGAGAGATCCGCCCGGAGTGGCCGCACCCCGTCGCCCACTTGACCAGGTTCGGCTCGCACCGGTAGGTGACCTGCTCGCCGTCATAGTGCGTGACGCGGGTGGTGCCGATCCGACCGCACTGCTCGCAGATGACCTGGAAGGGGTGCCAGTCGTCCGGGCGTTGCGCGTTGGCGACCTCCCGGTCGACGCGCCGCACCACGTCGCTGTTCCGGAGGATCTGGTCTATCTCGGCGTCGAACCGCCCGCTGCGATAGATGTCCCGCATCCGATAGACCTCTGGGTCTACGCCGAGTTCGGCGAACACGTCCAGGAATTCGGAAATGTAGTACTCGGCCAGATCGCCGGCCTCCGACCCCGCCGGGGCGGGCACGTTGCACAGCGGCATTCCGAGATACTCGCGAAAGAGTTCACCGCCGACCGGCGGCAGCTCGTCCAGCGGATCGTAGTCGTCGATGCCGTAGAGATAGCGAGCGGGAACGCCGCGCAATTCCAGGGCGCGATAAACGGCATCATGGATCAGGACACCGCGCAGCGATCCCACATGCACACGACCCGAAGGCGTTTTGGAATCGTTCACGACTTGCGGGACGCTCACCTGGCTGGCAAGTTGGTCATACCAAAGCACGGCGGTTCCTTAATGCGTACGTCAGGATCAGATCCGGCAGAGCGCGGACGCCGCCTGCAGACCGGCGGCGTGGCATCGGCCTCGCGTGCTGCGCGAGCCTACGCGCGAATCAACGCCCGGCAGTCTAGCATCCGCCCCGGCCACGGCCGCGATCACCTTTCCAGCGGCCGATCATCAAGGAGCCGGGCAGAGGAAGAAGTATTAGCTCGTGAGCGACTTCGGGCTTTCATCGCGGCTTGTGATCAGCAGGGTGAGGACGGTCATCGCGGAGAGGACGCCCCAGACCGGGGTGAAGCTGCCGGTCACGTCCTTGAGGAGTCCGAGGGCGGGCGGGGCGAGGATGACGGCGGTCTGGGTGACGGCCATGGCCAGGCCGAGGGCGAATCCCGTCTGGCCGGGCGGCGCCGATTCGGCCAGGTAGGCGACCCATGGGCCGTACCAGCCGATTCCGAAGAAGCCGAGCCAGACGAACAGCAGGGAAGCCGCGACGGGCGAGTGCCCGGCCGGGGTCATCAGCGCCGTCATCCCGGCGGTGACGGCGACCATGCAGGTCATGACGGTTCCGTAGCGTCCGGAGCCGACTCGGTCGCTCCAGGCCGCCAGGCAGACGCGTCCGGCGGCGCCGGCTCCCTGGGCCGCGACGAGGACGAGCGCCGCGGCCCCGGCTCCGACGGACGCCGTCTCGTGGAGGTACAGCACGGTCAGGACGTTCACACCGCTGTGCACCGAGATCAGGCACACCCCGGAGAGGATGATCTTCGCCATGGGCGGTTCGCGGAGCGTCCGCAGGCGGGCCCTGAGCGGGGCTTGCGGTCGTCCTGCGTGGGCTTCCCGGGGAGAGCCTTGGACGGGCGGCCTGCGATAGAAGCCCATGAACGCGGCGGCTCCGAGGAGCGCGACGAGTCCGCCGGTCGTGAGGGTCGTCCGCCAGCCGTGGGCGGCGGCGAGGGCGGGCATCGCCGCGGCGGCGACCACGCCGCCCAGCGGCAGGCCCGCCTGGCGTACGCCCATCGCCAGCCCGCGCTGGGACTCGTCGAACCAGGACGCCACCGACTTGCTCCCGCCGGGCTGGACGGTGCTGTACCCCGCGCCCACCATCAGCAGGACGAGGAGCAGCGACGTGTATCCCGGCGCCATGCTGCCCACGCCGAGGCTCACGGCGACGACGGCCGCGCCCGTCCCGACGACCCAGCGCTCGTTGTAGCGGTCGAGGAGTTCCCCGGCCACCAGCAGTCCGGCCAGGGGGACGAGTTGGGCCGCCGAGATCAGCAGCCCCAGCTGAGCCGTGCTCAGGTGCAGGTCACGCTGCAGATGGACGCCCATCGCCCCGATGCCCTGCACGAAGAAGCCGGACGCGGCCTGGGTGAAGGTGGCGACCCCGAGGATGACCCACCGATAACGCCAGCCGTGGTGCGGCGGCGGCCCGGCTCCGGTGGCCGCTCGCGGTCGGACGTTCGTCACGGGCACCTGCACAAGTCGTGACGCGAGACGGCGGAGGTCATCACGGGCGCCAGCACAGGGCGGGGTCGGGGTGGTCGAAGAAGCCGAGGTCCCGGTAGAGCGGTTCGCCGTCGTGCGAGGCGTACAGGTCGACTCGGACGGCGTCGCGTTGACGGAACCAGCCGAGCAGGCCCTGCATGATCGCGCGCCCGTGGCCGCGCCGCCGGTGCGCCGGGTCGGTGACCATGCCGATCACGTGCCCGATGCGGCCGTTCCGCGAGTGCGGGCCGGGGAACCACTGCTCGACCGTCCCGATGCCGCAGGCGGCCAGACCGCGGTCGCCGTCCACGACCAGGATCCGCGCGTCGTCGGACTTCAGCTTCTCCCTGAAGACCTGGGCCAGGGCGTCCCGCCAGTCGTCGCCCGCCGAGGCGGGGTTGAAGAAGTCGCCGCCGAGGGTGTCGAACAACAGCGCGCGCAGGCGGACGAGCTCCGGGATGTCGGTCTCCTCCGCCTGCCGGACCCGGGTGTGGTGTGCCATGGCCTCCACGGTGCTGTAATAGGCTTATGCACCTCAACCCTTACGGTGCGGACGCCGTGAACCTGGCCGCGGACCTGGCCAACCGGCGACCGGCCACCGCCGAAGAACTCGCGGACCGCTGCCGCGCCGCCGGGCTGCTGGTGGAACGTCCGGTCACACCGCGGGACCTGGAGCAGACCCTCGCCCTGCTGGACGCCTGGGAGGACGTCGTCGACGCGCCCGGCGAGCCCGAACGCGCCGAGTTGGTCAACCGGCTGCTGGCGGCGGCCGCGGCCTACCCGCGGCTGACGGACCACACGGGCAGCGGCTGGCACCTGCACTACCGCGACGACGTGCAGCCGCTCGGCACCGTGCTGTCCGCGCTGATCCCCGTCGGCACCGCGCTGCACCTGGCCGGACGCGGCATGCACCGGCTCGGACGGTGCGCCGTCCACGAGTGCACCACGATCTTCGCCGACACGACCCGCCTCGGACGCCAGCGCTACTGCTCCCACCGGTGCGCCAACCGCGACGCCGTCCGCCGCCACCGCGCCCGAACCGCCCAACCGGTCACGCCATAATCGTCCGTCTACCGCTTGATATCCGACAGCAGCGCCGCGAAAGCACGGCGGTCCACCAGCAGCTTCGGGCCGTCCGGATCCTTGCTGTCGCGGACGGCCACCGTGCCGGGAACTGAGGCCAGCTCCACACAATCACCGCCATTGGCAGTTGTGTAGCTGGACTTACGCCACACGACGCTGGTCAGGTCCATCGTTTACCGCCTGAGGTCGGACAACAGCGCGGCGAACGCACGACGGGTCACGAACAGCTTGGGCCCGTCCGGGTCCTTGCTGTCACGGACGGCGACCGTGCTGCTGACGGGTGCTAGCTCGACACAGTCACCACCGTTATTGGTGCTACGGCCAGCCTTGCGCCAAACAACGTTGTTCACGTCCATCATCTACCGCCTGATGTCGGACAGGAGTGCCGCGAAGGCGCGGCGGGTCACGAACAGCTTGGGCCCATCCGGATCCTTGCTGTCACGGACGGCAACCGTGCTGCTGACGGGTGCTAGCTCGACACAGGCACCACCGTTATTGGTGCTGCGGCTGGCTTTGCGCCACTGAATGTTGCTCACGTCCATCGTCTACCGCTTGATGTCGGACAGGAGCGCTGCGAAAGCGCGGCGGGTCACCAGCAGCTTCGGACCGTCCGGGTCCTTGCTGTCACGAACGGCCACCATTTCGGGAACTGCGGCCAGCTCCACGCACTCACCGCCGTTAGGGCCGGTGTAACTGGACTTACGCCAACCAGCCTTGGTCAGGTCCATTTTTCCTGTACCACCTTACGGATTAATTCGATCGACTGATCTACAGACAGAGCCCGCGAACGGACTGAGATGAGAGCCCGGCTGACAGCCGCGATGTCTTCCGAGTCGGTGAGCGTGACTCCACGCACCACCATGTCGGCGTAGGCGATTTCGCTTCTGTCGGGCATCGTAGCGAGCGTGAACGAGCCGAGGTTGCCGAGATGCTCGCCTCTGCTCGGCAGCACCTGAAGGGTGACCACGCCTTGCTCGGCGAGGTAGATGACGTGCTCCAGTTGCTCCTTCATGATCTCGGGGCTGCCGGTCAGGCGGTTGAGGGACACCTCGTCCTGGAGGACGGAGAAGTCGGGCGGGGGCGGGCTCTCCCTGGTCAGGACGCTCTGGCGGTTGATGCGCGCCTCAACCGCCTCCTTGTCGCCTTTGAGGAGCGCGGAGGCGTAGGCGGGGGTTTGGAGCAGGCCGTGGATGAGGAGCGGCTGGTACGACTGGAGCATGTCCGCCTCGGGTTCGACGGTGTGCCAGTCGAACCACGTCGGGAACGTGGCGTCCTTGACGAGGTCGTCGTAGAGGTAGAGCAGCTCGCCGTTCGCGTCGAGGTGGTGGTCCATCGCCTCGGCGAATTCGCGGGTGCAGCGGGTGCGGCCGTTCTCGACGGCTCCGATGTACTGCGGTGTTACGCCCTGGCCGTCGTTCGCGCGTCGCGCCAGGGCGTCCTGCGTCCAGCCCTTGGCCTCCCGGAGCCGCCGGAATCGGCGGCCGAACGCGAGCAGCGTCGGCGAGACGGTCCCGCGCTTCCGCTGTGGAGCCATGTCCTCATCCTCCCTTGTAAAGGGCGCCCAACCAACACCCAAGTGAGGCGGACGCAACGCACCTGACTTGCCACCCATGGTCTGCGATTTGTAACGCAGAGTACTTCCATTGTGGCTGACTGTGGCTGGAAATTCTCGTCATAGTCAAAAGGTGGTGCCTGATGCCTCCGACAGTTGTTGCGCCTGAGGTGCCGACGATCGTCCTTCCGCCGTCCGAGCGGGCGCCGGGGCTGGCGCGGCGGTTCGTCGGCGGGCAGTTCCGGGGATGGGGGATCGCGGACGACGCGGACGCGCTGGTCATCGTGTCCGAGCTGGTCACGAACGCGCTGCTGCACGGGGGCGGGGCGATCGTCGTCCGGCTGCTGCGGGACGGGCGGGACGGGCGGCCCGTGATCGAGGTGTGGGACGGCGGCGACGGGCGTCCCGAGGTCCAGCCGGAGGATCACGCGACGACGAGCGGGCGCGGGTTGCTGATGGTGTCGCTGCTCGCGGCGGACTGGGGCACGCGGCCGCTGCTCGAAAACGGGAAGGCCACGTGGGCGAAGTGCTGAGCGCCCGGACGGAGCGCCTGCTGCTGTGGTGGCGGACGCAGACGGGGCGGGAAACCGCGACGGAGTATCTGGACGCGCTCGCGATGGCGCTCCGTCCGCAGGGCTGGCGGTTCGTCAGGTACTACCGGCCGGAGGAGTTCCTCGTCCCGCTTCCGCTGCTCTGGGTCTACGCGAGCGGGGGCGAGGACATCGGGATCGTGGTGAACGTCCTCGCCACCCCGGGCGGGATGTGGGCGTACCACGAGGCCCAGCGCGGGCGGCGCGGCTACCTGCACCCGTGCGGCGACGTCGAGGCGGCGGCCGCGGTGCTCGACGACCTGCTCAGGCACCGCGTGTCCGTTGCCGCCTTTCGCGGGCGGCGTCAGGCGCGCCTCGGACGGTAGCGCGTCGAGATGATCCCCGACGGGTAGGGCTTGGCCTCGACGAGGTCCAGGTCCAGGCGGCCGAGGTCGTCGGGGAAGAGTCTCCGGCCGTCGCCGATGGCGACGGGGACGACGCGGAGTTGAAGCTCGTCCAGCAGGTCCGCCCTGGTCAGCGCGCGGGCCAGCGAGAGGCTGCCCCAGACCATGAGGTCCTTGCCGGGCTGCCGCTTGAGGTCGGCGACCTTGGCCGCCGCATCGCCCTTGACGACTTCTGCCGGACGCCACGTCCCCCACGGCGCTTCGTCCAGCGTCGAGGAGAAGACCAGCTTGGGCATGGTGTTCACCATGGCGGCGACCGTCTCGTCGGCCGTGGGCCAGTACTGCACGAACATCCGGTAGGTGTCGGCGCCCAGCAGGACGGTGTCTACGTCCTCCAGAATCTGGAGGTTGTCCCGGTCCACATGGCTGTAGTCGGAGACGGAGTCGAAGAAATCGAGCTCCCCCTGGGGCCCGGCCACATAACCGTCGACGGTGACCAGTTCTTGGACGATGAGTCTGCGCATAAGACTGTGACCCTACGAGTCGGCCGGACTCATCGGTGTCTCAGACGCGCGGCATCACGTGCAGGGCTTCCAGAGGAGGTCGTAGGTGGCGTAGTCGTCGGGAGTGTCCAGGCCCATGATGTTGGTCTTGGACGGGTCCGAGGTGCCCGCGGACACGCTCAACTCCGAGTCGAGGCTGAGGTCGCGTCCCTCGCCGCAGGGGTTGAAGGCCAATTGATCGACGGGGATCTGGTCGTCGAACACGAAGGGCGCGGCGTAGGGCCCGGGGAGCTCATGGACCCAGGTCTGGGACGGCGGCGTGCCCACGAAGTTGTGCTGCGACTTCAGCACGCCGTTCGCTCCGGCCATCAGTTCGGCGGATCCGACGAAGTGGAGCCCGCTTATCGCGTAGGTGAAGCCCGGCACACCGGCGGCCACCCTCAGGACGACCTGGCACTTCTGCTGGTTGTCTTCAGGGTACGAATCGCGTCCCGCCAGGGCGTGGAAGCCCCAGTAGCGGACGGTGAACTTGGTCGAGGAAGGGTGCACCGTCACCTCCCCGACCTCGCAGCCCTCGCTGACGCTCACCACGGTGACGGTCACTCCGGGCGGCGGCGGGTCCGCAGGGGCGGCCGACGCGCCGGGAGCCATCATGGCGGACGGGACGACAACGGCACCGAATATCGCGATCGCCTTGCGCAAGACATGCGTCATGGCCTGTCTCCGAAATCAGGCAGTGGATTCAATCGCGACAGTAAATCTGCCCAAGAAAGGCGTCAACACGGATGCCTTTTCGATCCTTATTGACTTTTAACTTCGCCTGGTCAGCCGAAGGCGCGGCACTCCACCTCGGCGCGGCGTTCGGTCATGCCCTGCTGGACCGCCGAGGTCACGCACGCGCGCTGCTTCTCGTTGAGCCGCGGCTCGCCGCACTCTGTGGCACTGGAGTAGGTGCGGCAGTCCTGGCGCGTGGTCTGCTCGCCGGAGGACGAGGCGGCGGTGGCGCTGCCGAGTCCCCCGATCCCCAGGACGGCGACGATCAATGCCCCGGTCATGACCCGCTTCATCTGTGTCTCTCCCCCGTCGCGTGCATCGTCAACGACGAGGTACCTCCCCGTCCGCACCACCACAAAACACAGCAAAGGGTCAAGAAATTCGGAATACCCGCAGGTCAAGCTCGTCAGGCCCGCGTCACGCCCGGCCGAGCCGGGGCGCGAGGACGCCCAGGGCGCCCGTCACGATCAGCAGCACGGCCATGGTGACGCGCAGCCCGGCCGCCTCCGCGACGCCGCCGACGATCGGCGGTCCGGCGAGGAAGCCGACGTAGCCGACCGTGGACACGGCGGCGATCGAGGGGCCCGGCCCTCGCGGAGCGCGCGACGCGGCATGGGTGAACGCCACCGGGACGACCGGTGCCAGCCCGAGGCCGATCAGGGCGTAGGCCGCCAGGCCCGTCCCCGGGGCGGGCACGGCGAGAGCGAGTACGGCGCCGGTCCCGGCGAGGAGCGAGCATCCCTGGACGAACCGGTCCGTTCCCGCGCGGGCGCGCATCCGGTCGGCGGCCAGCCTGCCGACGACCATGCCCGCCGAGAAGACCGCGAAGCCGGCGGCCGCGGCGCCGGCCGACGAACCGGCGACGTCCTGCAGATAGACGGCACCCCAGTCGTTCATCAGGCCCTCGCCCATCAGCGCGGAGAGCGCGACGAGCGCCGGGGCCCACAGGCCCCGGGCGGGGAACGCGAACGTCGGCCCCGCGACACCGGTGCTCGGCGCGTCCGGGAGCAGGAAACTCGTCGCGACGGCGCAGACGGCGAGGAGGATGACCGCGGTCAGCAGGAAATGCGTTCCGGCTCCCACGCCCCCGGCGGCCGCCAGGCCGCCGGCCGCCGCACCCGAGATCCCGCCCAGGCTGAACATGGCGTGGAAGCCGCCCATCACGGGACGGGAACTGGCGCGTTCCACCAGCACGCCCTGGGTGTTCATGGCGACGTCGACGGCGCTGTTGCCGGCCGCGAACATCGCCGCCGCCACGGTCAGCGGCACGAGACCCGGCGCCGACGGGATCAGCGGGAGCGTTCCGAAGAAGAGGACCGCGCCGCCGATCAGCGTCCGGCGGCTGCCCCACCGGGCCACCAGGACGCCCGCCAGCGGCAACCCCGCGAGCGCGCCGGCCGCCAGCCCGGCGAGCGCCACGGCCAGCCCGCCCGTGGAAATGCCCAGGCCGTCCCGGACGGCCGGCACCCGCGCGGCCCAGGAGGCGAACGCGGCGCCGTTGGCGAAGAAGACGCCGCGGACGGCGACACGCGCCGCCCGGCTCCGGGCGGCCGGCGACGCGGCGCGCCCCGGGGCCGATACGCGCGCGGGTACGGAACGGGCCAAACCCTTGATCTCGTTCACGGTCTCCTGCCTTGACGGTCTCCTGCCTTGGCCGTCCGGGCCGTCCGGGCCGTCCGGGCCGTCCGGGCCGCCGGGCCGTCGCTCAGGGCTGCGGGACGCGCTCGCGACGGAAGATGGCCGTCGTCGACGGAAGCTCGGGGAAGGGGCCGAGCCGGTCGGCGAGCGACGCGAGGCCGCTCTCCAGCGTGACGCCGGGCCGGAAGCCCAAGGACCGGAGCTTGGAGATGTCGGCCACCAGCCGGAAGCTGTCCTCCAGGCTGGAGGCGTCCGGTCGCAGGCGGGCCGGACGCCCGGTGGCCTTCGCCACGGCGTCGGCGAGGTCGCGCATGGACACCTCCCGCCCGCTGCCGATGTTGTAGACCTCCCCGGGGGCCCCGGCGTCCGCGAGAGTGATCAGGGCCTGGCACACATCGGAGACGTGGACGAAGTCGCGGGTCTTGCGGTCGACGTCCCCGACCAGCGGGATCGGCAGCTCGTTGAGCTGCCAGCGCAGGAACTGCGAGACCTCGCCGCCGGCGGAGCGCGGGTCCTCGCCCGGCCCGTAGACCACGAAGGAGCGGCCGATCACGACCGGCAGGCCGACGGCGTCGTACAGGCTTCGCAGCGCGAGCTCGCCCGACAGCTTGGACGCGCCGTAAGGCAGGAACGGCCGCGTCGGATGCTCCTCGGTCATGGGGAATCGCTGCGGGACGCCGTAAACGATCGCCGAGGAGAGGCAGACCAGACGCCGGACGCCGAGCTCGACGCACGCGTTTCCCACATTGCAGGAGCCGAGCCCGTTGATCTGGAAATCGAATCTCGGGAACTCCACCGAGCGGGAGCCGCTCGCGTTTCCCGCCAGATGGAAGACCGTGTCGGCGCCGCGCAGCGCCAAGATCGTCTCGCCGTAGTCGCGCACGTCCGCGCGCACATGCCGGACGCCGGGAAGGGCGGCCAGTTCCGGCGGCGGATCGGCCAGATCGACGATCGTCACGCTCCTGCCCGCCCCGCTCAGCGCGGTGACGAGGTGGCCGCCGACGAAACCGGAGCCGCCGGTGACGGCGACGTCTGCGGTCTCGGAGCCAGTGGATTCCTGCAACGTTCCAGCCATGGGGGAACCTCCAGTTCTCACGCATGCGAAAGGGAGCACGTGATGGTGCGGAAGTCGGGAAAGGTCGGGGGTCCGTCCGCCCCGATCGCGGGGCGCGTCGGTCACCGGTTCGCGGCGAGCCTCGCGACCCCTCGGGACACGGCGCCGATCATGTGCTCCACCTGGTCGTCGGTGAGGTGGTCATAGATCGGCAACTGGATCTGACGCTCGAAGTAGGTCTTCTCCGCGACCGGGCACTCGCCGTAGCGGTGCCCCAGCGCCCGGAACTCCGGCAGCAGGTGAATGGGGAAGTACCGGATGACGATCTCGATCCCCTCCCGTTCCTGCAGGTGCCGGATGAACTCGTCCTTCGGGGCGCCGACGGTCTCGGGATCGTAGAAGAGGGTGTAGAGGTGGTGGACGTGGCGGGCGTAGGGCTTCTCGTTCTGGACGCCGATGCCGGGCACCCGCCGCAGCCCTGCGTCGAGGCGGTGCGCGATGTCACGGCGCCGTCCGTTGAGGCGGTCCAGCTTGCCGAGCTGGACGATGCCGAGCGCCGCGCTCAATTCGCTCATCCGGTAGTTGTTGCCGACGAGATAACGCCCGTCGACGTAGTCGTGCGTGTAGGACCTGCGGACGTGCGCGTCCCGGTAATACGCCGGTTGCCGGTACGGGCCGATGCGAGGATCGCCGCGCTCGCTCATCTCGCCCCACACGTGAATGGTCCCCAGCGCGCGGGCCATTTCCGCATACCGATCGTTGCCGGTGACGAATGCTCCGCCCTCGCCGGTGGTCATGTTCTTCAGGGAATGGAAGCTGAAACATCCGATATCGCCGATGGCGCCCAGCGGCCGGCCTTTGTAGGTGCCGCCGGCGACATGGGCGCAGTCTTCGACCACGCTCAAACCGTGGCGCCGGGCGATGGCCATGACCGGGTCCATGTCCACGGCCTGGCCGCCGTAGTGGACGACCCATATCGACCTGGTCCGTTCGGTGATGAGAGGCTCGATCGCGGCCGGATCGAGATTGAGGCTGTCGGGATCGATGTCGGCGAACTTGATGACGCAGCCGCGGGCCTGCAAGGGCCAGGTGGTGACCCAGAAGGTCTGCGGCGTCGTGATGACCTCGTCGCCCGGACCCAGCCCGAGCACCTGCGCGGCCAGGAACAGGGCGGTGGTGCAGGAGCTGGTCGCCTGCACGTGGCGGGCGTCCAGCAGCTCGGCGAAGCGCCGCTCGAACTCGGCGCCCGCGGGGCCCATCGCCAGGGTGTCCTGCGACAGCACGTCGGTGACGGCCTTGATCTCTTCCGCGCCCAGCCGGTTGGAGATGCCGCTGTACGGCACCATGTACGTCATGCACCCGCTCCTCTCAGTCGACCTCGGCATTCTCCGGTGAAACCTTGTTCTCGCCGGTAAGGGCCACAATCGGGCCGCGTCGGTTAATAGGAGGTGAAATTGCGTCGACCTTTGCCTGCGACTCGCTCGACAACCGATTCATGGGGTATGCGTCATGATCTCTGTCATGAAGATATCGACCTCATCTGCTCGACGGCAAGCCCCCAATTGAACACGCGGCGCGGGAAAACGGGACCAGCAGCTCGTTTTGCCTTGATTTTACCGCTGCCCCGTGCCGCCGAAGTGACGTGGCTCACCGTCACGGGCGCGCGAGTATACCCATATGTTCGAGCAGATTAAGTGCGAGTTTCCCGGAGTTGTTTCCGATGGACCAAGACCAAGACCAGGACCAGGACCAGGACCAGGACCATGACCAGGAGCACGACACGACCGGGCGGAGAGTGGCCTTGGTGACCGGTGCGTCCAGAGGGCTCGGCGCCGCGATCTCGGCCGCTCTGGCCCGCGACGGCGCCGCCGTGGCGATCAACTACCTGCGCGACCGGTCCGCGGCCGAGGTCCTGCGGGACGAGATCGCCGCGGCGGGCGGCCGCGCCGCGCTCTTCCGCGCCGACGTCACCGACGAGGACGAGGCCGACGAGCTGTACCACCGGGTGCTCGCCGCCTTCGGCGGGATCGACATCCTCGTCCTCAACGCGACCGGGCCCCAGCCCGACCTGCCCATCGAGGACCTGACCTGGCAGGACGTCCTCGACCAGCTCGCCTTCTTCGTCAAGAGCCCGCTGCTGCTCACCCAGCGGGCGATCACCGGCATGAAGCGGCGCGGACACGGCCGCATCATCCACATCGGATCGGACGTCGTGGAGCTGGGGCCGCCCGCGTCCAGCGCCTACGTCGCGGCCAAGGCCGCCCAGCTCGGGCTCACCCGCTCCTGGGCACGCGAGCTCGGCCCGCACGGGATCACCGTGAATCTCGTCGCCCCCGGCTGGATCCCCACCGACCGGCATGCGGACATACCCGACGGGGCCAGGGGCGAGTACGCCGGACGCCTGCCGCTGGGACACATGGGCGTCCCCGGCGACGTCGCGGAGGCCGTCGCGTTCCTCGCCTCGGACAGGGGCCGTTTCATCACCGGCCAGAAGATCGCCGTCAACGGCGGCGCCACCCTGACGTGACGGCCGGAGAACGGCAGACGGCCGGAAACGGCGGAGGGCCGCCGCCCGCGCGATGCGGGTGACGGCCCTCTGCGTGTCGTGCGTTACCGGTTGTACTGGCCGAAGTCGTACTCCTCCAGCGGGACGGCCTCGCCGGAGCCCTGCCCGAAGGCGTACTCGGCGCCGTCGTCGTAGGAGCCGACGGAGTACACCGCCGCCTTCGCCTCCTCGGTCGGCTCGACCCGGACGTTGCGGTACTGCGGCATGCCGGTACCGGCCGGGATGAGCTTGCCGATGATGACGTTCTCCTTGAGGCCGAGCAGCGGGTCGCTCTTGGCGTGCATCGCGGCCTCGGTGAGCACCCGGGTCGTCTCCTGGAAGGACGCCGCCGACAGCCACGACTCGGTCGCGAGCGAGGCCTTGGTGATGCCCATCAGGACCGGACGGCCGGCGGCGGGGACCCCGCCCTCGGCGACGACGTTCCGGTTCGTCTCCTCGAAGATCGGACGCTCCACCAGGTCACCCGGGAGCAGCGAGGTGTCGCCCGACTCGAGGATGTTCACCCGCTTCAGCATCTGGCGGACGATGATCTCGATGTGCTTGTCGTGGATCGACACGCCCTGCGACCGGTACACCTCCTGCACCTCCTGGACGAGGTGCAGCTGCACGGCGCGCGGGCCGAGGATGCGCAGCACCTCGTGCGGGTTGATCGCACCCGCGATGAGCTGCTGGCCGACGCCCACGGACTCGCCCTCCTTGACCAGGAGGCGGGACCGCATCGGAATCGGGTAGGCGATCTCGTCGGAGCCGTCGTCCGGGACGATGACGACCTTGCGGGCCTTCTCCGTCTCGTCGATCTTGACGCGGCCGGCGACCTCGCTGATCGGCGCCACACCCTTCGGGATGCGGGCCTCGAACAGCTCCTGCACGCGCGGCAGGCCGTGCGTGATGTCGCCGCCCGCCACACCGCCGGTGTGGAAGGTCCGCATGGTGAGCTGCGTGCCGGGCTCGCCGATGGACTGCGCGGCGATGATGCCGACGGCCTCGCCGACGTCCACCCGCTTGCCGGTGGCCAGCGAACGGCCGTAGCAGGCGGCGCAGACACCGATCTTGGCCTCGCAGACCAGGGCGCTGCGGGTGCGGACGCGGTCCACGCCGGCCTCGACCAGGCGGGACACGACCGCGTCGGACAGGTCGGTGTCGGCCGGGAAGATGACCGTCCCGTCGACGACGACGTCCTCGGCGATGGTGCGGCCCACCAGGCTGGTCTCCGACGTGGCCAGCTTCACCAGCGTGCCGTCGGCCAGCTTCTCGGCGACCTCGAACGGGATCGTGCGGTCGGTGCCGCAGTCCTCCTCGCGGACGATCACGTCCTGTGCGACGTCCACCAGGCGCCGGGTCAGGTAACCCGAGTCGGCGGTGCGCAGCGCGGTGTCGGCGAGGCCCTTCCGGGCGCCGTGCGTCGAGATGAAGTACTCGACGACCGACAGCCCCTCACGGAACGACGACTTGATCGGACGCGGGATCGTCTCGCCCTTCGGGTTGGAGACCAGCCCGCGCATGCCGGCGATCTGGCGGAGCTGCAGCGGGTTGCCGCGGGCGCCCGACTGGATCATCATCCAGATCGGGTTGGCCCTCGGGAACGCCTTCTCCATGTCCACCGCGACGTCCGCGGTGGCCTTGTTCCAGATCTCGATGAGCTCCTGCTTGCGCTCGTCGTCGGTGATCAGGCCGCGGTTGAACTCCCGCTGCACCTTGTCGGCGCGCTGCTCGTAGCCGCCCAGGATCTCCTGCTTGTTCGGCGGCGTGATGACGTCGTCGATCGCGATCGTGACGCCGGACCTGGTCGCCCAGTGGAACCCGGTGCTCTTCAGCGCGTCCAGCGCGTTGGCGACGGCGACCTTCGGGTACGTCTCCGCCAGCTCGTTGACGATCGCCGAGAGCTGCTTCTTGCCGATCTCGTCGTCGACGAACGGGAAGTCGTCCGGCAGCGTCTCGTTGAAGATGGCGCGGCCGAGCGTCGTCTCCAGCCGGTACGGCTGGCCGGGGTCGTAGCCCTCCGGCGCGATCCACTCGCGCGGCGGCGGGACGTCCTTCAGCCGGATCTGGATCTTGGCCTGGAGGTCCAGCTCGTTCCGGTCGTAGGCCATGATCGCCTCGGCGACCGAGCCGAACGCGCGGCCCTCGCCCTCCGCGCCGTCCTTCTGCGTCGTCAGCCAGTACAGGCCGATGACCATGTCCTGGGTGGGCATGGTGACGGGCTTGCCGTCGGACGGCTTCAGGATGTTGTTCGTCGACAGCATCAGGATCCGCGCCTCGGCCTGCGCCTCGGCGGACAGCGGCAGGTGCACGGCCATCTGGTCGCCGTCGAAGTCCGCGTTGAACGCGGTGCAGACGAGCGGGTGGATCTGGATGGCCTTGCCCTCGACCAGCTGCGGCTCGAACGCCTGGATGCCGAGACGGTGCAGGGTCGGCGCCCGGTTCAGCAGCACCGGGTGCTCGGTGATGACCTCTTCGAGGACGTCCCACACCACGGGGCGGGCGCGCTCGACCATGCGCTTCGCGGACTTGATGTTCTGCGCGTGGTTGAGGTCGACCAGCCGCTTCATCACGAACGGCTTGAACAGCTCCAGCGCCATCTGCTTGGGCAGGCCGCACTCGTGCAGCTTCAGCTGCGGGCCGACGACGATGACCGAACGGCCCGAGTAGTCGACGCGCTTGCCCAGCAGGTTCTGCCGGAACCGGCCCTGCTTGCCCTTCAGCATGTCGGACAGCGACTTCAGCGGACGGTTGCCGGGCCCGGTGACCGGACGGCCGCGGCGGCCGTTGTCGAACAGCGCGTCGACGGCCTCCTGCAGCATCCGCTTCTCGTTGTTCACGATGATCTCGGGCGCGCCGAGGTCGAGCAGCCGCTTGAGCCGGTTGTTCCGGTTGATGACCCGGCGGTACAGGTCGTTCAGGTCGGACGTCGCGAAACGTCCGCCGTCCAGCTGCACCATCGGACGCAGGTCCGGCGGGATGACCGGGATGCAGTCCAGCACCATGCCGAGCGGGCTGTTGCGGGTGTTGAGGAACGCCGAGACGACCTTCAGCCGCTTCAGCGCGCGGGCCTTCTTCTGGCCCTTGCCGGTGCGGATCGTGTCGCGCAGGCGCTCGGCCTCGGCGTCGAGGTCGAAGTTCTGGAGCCGCGCCTGGATGGCCGCGGCGCCCATGCCGCCCTCGAAGTACTTGCCGAACCGGTCGCGCATCTCGCGGTAGAGCAGCTCGTCGCCCTCAAGGTCCTGGACCTTGAGGTTCTTGAAGCGGCTCCACACCTCGTCGAGACGGTCGAGTTCGCGCTGCGCGCGGTCGCGCAGCTGCTTCATCTCCCGCTCGGCGCCGTCGCGCACCTTGCGCTTCTGGTCGGCCTTCGCGCCGGCCTCCTCCAGCTCGCCGAGGTCGCCCTCCAGCTTCTGCTGGCGCGCCTCGACCTGCGCGTCGCGGGCCTGCTCGATCTGCTGGCGCTCCACGGAGATGTGGGCCTCCAGCGTCGGCAGGTCGCGGTCGCGCCGCTCGGCGTCCACACTGGTGATCATGTAGGCCGCGAAGTAGATGATCTTTTCGAGATCCTTCGGGGCCAGGTCCAGCAGGTAGCCGAGCCGGGACGGGACGCCCTTGAAGTACCAGATGTGCGTGACCGGCGCGGCCAGCTCGATGTGGCCCATCCGCTCACGGCGCACCTTGGCCCGGGTCACCTCGACGCCACAGCGCTCACAGATGATGCCCTTGAACCGGACGCGCTTGTACTTGCCGCAGTAGCACTCCCAGTCGCGGGTCGGACCGAAGATCTTCTCGCAGAAGAGCCCGTCCTTCTCCGGCTTCAGGGTGCGGTAGTTGATCGTCTCCGGCTTCTTGACCTCGCCATGCGACCACTGGCGGATGTCGTCAGCGGTCGCCAGGCCGATGCGTAGCTCGTCGAAGAAGTTGACGTCAAGCAACAGATTTCCCCTTGAGTTGATCAGACCTCTTCGACACTGCTCGGCTCACGCCGGGACAGGTCGATGCCGAGCTCCTCCGCCGCGCGGAAGACGTCCTCGTCGGTGTCGCGCATCTCGATGGACATGCCGTCGCTGGAGAGCACCTCGACGTTGAGGCACAGCGACTGCATCTCCTTGATGAGCACCTTGAAGGACTCGGGAATGCCGGGCTCGGGGATGTTCTCGCCCTTGACGATGGCCTCGTACACCTTCACGCGGCCGAGGACGTCGTCGGACTTGATGGTCAGAAGCTCCTGCAGGGCGTAGGCGGCGCCGTACGCCTCCAGCGCCCACACCTCCATCTCACCGAAACGCTGGCCGCCGAACTGCGCCTTACCGCCGAGCGGCTGCTGGGTGATCATGGAGTACGGACCGGTCGAGCGCGCGTGGATCTTGTCGTCGACCAGGTGCAGCAGCTTAAGGATGTAGATGTAGCCGACCGAGATCGGGTCGCGGTAGGGCTCGCCGGTGCGGCCGTCGAACAGCTTCGCCTTGCCGCCGGGACCGACCATGCGCTTCCCGTCGCGGTTCGGCAGGGTGCTCTCCAGCAGGCCGGTGACGTCGTCCTCACGGGCGCCGTCGAACACCGGCGTGGCGGCGTTCGTCCACGGCGGCGCCTCGGACGCGCCGATGGCGTTGAGCGCCTTCTTCCAGTCCTGATCGTCGCCCTCGACCTTCCAGCCGCGGGACGCGACCCAGCCGAGGTGGGTCTCCAGGACCTGGCCCACGTTCATGCGCCCGGGGACGCCGAGCGGGTTCAGGACGATGTCGACCGCGGTGCCGTCCTCAAGGAACGGCATGTCCTCGACGGGGAGCACCTTGGAGATGACGCCCTTGTTGCCGTGCCGGCCCGCCAGCTTGTCGCCGTCGGTGATCTTGCGCTTCTGCGCGACGTACACCCGGACCAGCTCGTTCACGCCGGGCGGGAGCTCGTCGCCCTCGTCGCGGGAGAACACCCGGACGCCGATGACCTTGCCCTGCTCGCCGTGCGGCACCTTCAGCGACGTGTCCCGCACCTCGCGGGCCTTCTCGCCGAAGATCGCGCGGAGCAGCCGCTCCTCCGGGGTCAGCTCCGTCTCGCCCTTCGGCGTGACCTTGCCGACCAGGATGTCGCCGGGGACGACGTCCGCGCCGATGCGGATGATGCCGCGCTCGTCGAGGTCGGCGAGGACCTCCTCGGAGACGTTCGGGATGTCCCGGGTGATCTCCTCGGGGCCGAGCTTGGTGTCGCGGGCGTCGACCTCGTGCTCCTCGATGTGGATCGAGGACAGGACGTCGTCCTGCACCAGGCGCTGGCTGAGGATGATCGCGTCCTCGTAGTTGTGGCCCTCCCACGGCATGAACGCCACGAGGAGGTTCTTGCCGAGCGCCATCTCGCCGTCGTCGGTGCAGGGGCCGTCCGCGATGACCTGGCCCAGCTCGACCCGCGCGCCCTCGTCCACGATCGGCTTCTGGTTGAAGCAGGTGCCCTGGTTCGACCGCTTGAACTTGGAGACGCGGTAGGTCGTCCTGGTGCCGTCGTCGTTCATGACGGTCACGTAGTCGGCGGAGACCTCCTCGACGACGCCGGCCTTCTCGGCCGTGATGACGTCGCCGGCGTCGGTCGCCGCGCGGTACTCCATGCCGGTGCCGACCAGCGGCGCCTCGCTGCGCAGCAGCGGGACGGACTGGCGCTGCATGTTGGAGCCCATCAGCGCGCGGTTCGCGTCGTCGTGCTCCAGGAACGGGATCATCGCGGTGGCGACCGAGGTCATCTGCCGCGCCGAGACGTCCATGTACTGGACCTCGCGGGCGGGGACCAGCTCGACCTCGCCGCCCTTGCGGCGGACCAGGATGCGGTCGTCGACGAAGGTGCCGTCGTCGTTGAGCAGGGAGTTGGCCTGCGCGATGACGTAACGGTCCTCCTCGTCGGCGGTGAGGTAGTCGATGTCCTCCTGGACGACGCCCTCGGTGACCCGCCGGTACGGGGTCTCGACGAACCCGAACGGGTTCACCCGGCCGAACGCGGCGAGCGAGCCGATCAGGCCGATGTTCGGGCCTTCCGGCGTCTCGATCGGGCACATGCGGCCGTAGTGCGACGGGTGGACGTCGCGGACCTCCATGCCCGCCCGCTCACGGGACAGGCCGCCGGGGCCGAGCGCGTTCAGGCGACGCTTGTGCGTCAGCCCGGCCAGCGGGTTGGTCTGGTCCATGAACTGGGACAGCTGGCTGGTGCCGAAGAACTCCTTGATGGAGGCGACGACCGGCCGGATGTTGATCAGCGTCTGCGGCGTGATCGCCTCGACGTCCTGGGTGGTCATCCGCTCGCGGACGACGCGCTCCATCCGGGCCAGGCCGAGCCGGACCTGGTTCTGGATGAGCTCGCCGACCGTGCGCAGCCGCCGGTTGCCGAAGTGGTCGATGTCGTCGACCTCGATCGGCACCGGGACGGCGCCGAGGGTCGCCTCCTCCTCACCGGCGTGCAGCCGGACGAGGTACTCGATCGTCCCGACGATGTCGTCCTCGGTGAGGGTGCCCTGGTTCATGTCCAGGTCGAGGCCCAGCTTCTTGTTGATCTTGTAGCGGCCGACCTTGGCGACGTCGTAGCGCTTCGGGTTGAAGTACAGGTTCTCCAGGAGCGTCTGCGCCGACTCGCGCGTGGGCGGCTCGCCCGGGCGCAGCTTGCGGTAGATGTCGAGGAGCGCGTCGTCCTGGCCTGAGGTGTGGTCCTTCTCCAGGGTCACGTTGATCGACTCGTAGGAGCCGAAGCGCTCGCGGATGCGGGCCTCGTCCCAGCCGAGCGCCTTGAGCAGCACCGTGACGGGCTGCTTGCGCTTGCGGTCGATGCGCACGCCGACGTTGTCGCGCTTGTCGATCTCGAACTCGAGCCACGCGCCGCGGCTCGGGATGACCCGGCAACCGTAGATGTCCTTGTCGGAGGCCTTGTCGAGCGCGCGGTCGAAGTACACGCCCGGCGACCGGACGAGCTGGGAGACGACGACGCGTTCGGTGCCGTTGATGATGAACGTGCCCTTCGGGCTCATGAGCGGGAAATCGCCCATGAACACCGTCTGGCTCTTGATCTCGCCCGTGGTGTTGTTGATGAACTCCGCCGTGACGAACATCGGGGCGGAGTAGGTCATGTCCTTGTCCTTGCACTCCTCGACGGAGTACTTGGGCGGCTCGAACCGGTGGTCGCGGAACGACAGCGACATGGTTCCGGAGAAGTCCTCGATCGGGCTGATCTCTTCGAAGATCTCCTCCAGCCCCGACTGGGTCGGGACGCTCTTACTTCCGGCCTTCTGGGCCGCCTCGACCCGGGCCTTCCACCTCTCGTTGCCCAGCAGCCAGTCGAAAGAGTTGGTCTGCAGAGCAAGGAGGTCCGGGACTTCGAGCGGCTCCTTGATGCGCGCGAAGGAGACGCGGTTCGGACCGGTTGCGGTATTCGAGGCGTTGCGCGAGGCTGCCAAGAGTGGTCCTTCCGAGGGCTCGCGGCGTAACTGGTGACACGCACGCCAGACGATCCACGTCCGAGACCTGCACAGAGAGGTCCTATACGGACCGGGGCAGGGGTTCTCTCACACGCGGATAGTCAGAGGGCAGCGCAAAGGGGCAGTGTAGCCGACATGCCACACCGCTCGCAACTCTAGCGCCGCAGTATGCATCACGTTGCCATGGAGCATCGCCCCTCAGCGCCTTTCAGTCAAGAGCGGACTTGGACTTTTCGGGCTCTGACCTGCAGTGAGGAAAGACACGTTTAGCCCAGGGGGAACGCCCCCCTGGACGCGGGTCTGACCCGTCCTCCTGCGGCTATGAGATGACGGTGAGTTCGGAGGCCAGCCACTTGCCGTCCTTCTTCACCATCGTCAGCCTGATGCGGAGCGGCTCGGGCAGGCGCTGCTGCTTGTCGGCCTTGGTGGCGGACGAGCGGTTCGCGTAGACGAGGGCGACGACCTTGTCGGGCGTGGCGTCCACGACGCCGACCTTCATGACGGTGGTCGTCGAGACGGCCTGCTGCTGGACGGCTACCGTCCTGAGCTGCTGGGCGAGCTTGTCGTAGTCGGTGCGGAGCTTGCCGGTCGTCGTGGCGGACGCGGACTTCAGGTCGGCGTCCAGCGTCTGGAAGTCGTACGACGACAGCTTCTGCGCCGCGCGGGACGCGGCGAACGAGGCCTCCTTGCTCGCCGTCTCGGTCGCGTTCTGCTCGCGGACCTTCAGGGCGAGGACGGTGGTGCCGGTGCCGAACGCGATCGCCAGGACGGCCAGGACGGCGATGACCATCGTGAGGCTTCCCGAACGGAACCTGCCGCGAGGCTCGAACCTCGTGGTCTTTGTGGTCCTCGTAGTCCTCGTGGCCTTCGGCTCGTCGGTGGCTTCGTCCGCGGCTTCGTCGGCGGTCGCGGAGGCGACCTCCGGGGGCGCTGAGTCTTCTTCTGACGGGTTGTCGCCGTCGGGCGTGTCTTCGGAGCCCTTCAGGTCGTCTTGAGACTTCTGGAGGGATTTGGCGGCTTTCTCGGTCTCTTCGGGCTGCTCGTCGGATTCTTCGGCCTCGGCGGCGGCCTCCTCCGCGGCGAGCTGCGCGAGCCGTGCGGCCTCGCGGGCCTTGGCCGCGGCCTCCTCGGCGAGACGGGCGGCCTCGGCGGCCTCCTCCGCCTTGGTCGCCTTGTCCTTCGCGTTCTTCTCGGAATTCGCGTTCTTCTCAGAATCGGAGCGCTTGCCCCGGCCGAGCATCGTCACGGGACAACCTCCAGTCCGGACACGAGCCATCGATCGTCGACCCGCGTGAGGTCCATCTGGTAGCGATAGCCCTGGGGCGTGCCGTTCTTCACCTTGTCGTTGGTGACGGTGCCGTTCAGGGAGACCATCACTTCGGCAGAGTCGTCGTCGATGGAGACCAGTGCGGCGTCTACGTCGCTGACCGTCGACGTGGCCTTGTGCTTGGTGACCTGGTCCATGAAGGCCTTCGACTGTGACGCCAGCTTGTTCTTCAGGTCACCGGTGGTGCCGTCCACGATGCGGTCGAGGTCGCGCTGGGCGGTGGTCGCGCTCAGCGACATCAGGTTGACGCCCATCTGCCTCGCCGACTGCGTCGCCTTGGCCTTCTGGTCGGCCTCGTCCCGGTTCTGGAGGGTGACCACGCCGAGCCAGCCGGACGCGACGGCCAGGGCGATCACGACGGCGCTCAGGGCGATGACGATCGCCAGAGCCTGGCGGCGCCTCATTGGCTCAGCGGTCCGAGAAGGAGCCACTTCCACGAGGATTCCTCTCCCAACTGACGGGTACCGGCGCTGCGGGGCATGACGTATCGCTTGCCGTCGGGGCCGTAGACCGCACCGGTCGTTGGATCGTATCCAGCGAACTCGACTGAGTCGGCCGGATACGACAGGTAGAGCCGTCCGTCGGACAACTGGCCGGTCGGGGCCGCCGCGGTCTTGGTGCCGCCGGTGTTCTCGGTGGTGTTCTTGCCCGAGCCCTTGGCCTCGGACTTGCCGTCGTCGTTCCCGGTGGCGCCGCCTTCGGGGAATCCGGCGCCCGCGGTCGCGCCCGGCGGGACCTGCGGGTACGGGGCGACGGCGTCGCGCGGGAAGTTGCGGGTGCCGCGCACGCCCGTGGGCGCGTCGTGCGGGGCCTTGCAGCCAGCGTCGAGGCGCGGCTTCTTCTTCGATGTGTCCTGCGGCCACCGGTGCTTGGTCTTCTCGTAGCCCTCGGTGCACGCGGGCGGCGCGTCGATGTTCAGCGCGAGACCCAGGTGCTGGGTTCCGTCGCCGGGGTTGACGGTGGACGCGCCCGCGACCGTCACCGGGTACAGGATGAACAGCGAACGCAGTCCCGCCTTGCGCGACGAGATGATCTGGCCGGTGGTGGTGAGGTTCGCCAAGAAGACGGGCAGTGTGGGCGCCAGTTGATCGATGGCTTTGTGGGTTTCGTCGACGGTGCCCGGTGCGCCTTCAATGGTCTTGCGGAGGGCCGGGTCGTCATTGCGCAAGGACGTGGTCAGATCGTTCAGGTTGCGGGCGAAACCCTGGATGTTCGCGGCCTGGCCGCGCTGGGTGTCCAGGACGGTCACGCTGTTGTCCAAGAGCCGCTTGGTGTCCGGGTAGGCGGCGTCGGCGGTCTTCAGGAGGCGGTCGGTGTCGTCCAGGATCGACTGGAGGTCCTCGGCGGAGCCGGAGAACGCCTTGTCCAGCTCGTCCACGATGACGCCGAGGTCCTTGGTGTTCACCGAGCCGACCAGCGAGTCGACGTTGCGGAGCAGCTCGGCGGTCGACACGGGCAGCGTGGTGCGGGTCCGCGGGATCGTGTACGGGTCGCCCTCGTCCAGGTAGGGGCCGCTCTTCTTGGTGGGCTCCAGGTCGATGTACTGCTCGCCGACCGCCGATCTGTTGGCGACGACCGCCTTCGTCCCGTCGCGTGGGATCCGCTTGCCCCGTTCGAGGAGGAGCTTGACGCGGATGCCGTCCTCGGTGAGTTCGAGCGGCCCGACCCGTCCGACCGGGACGCCCCGGTAGGTGACCTCGGCGTTGGTGAACACGCCACCGGAGTCGGTGAGGTCGACGTAGGCGGTGTACTCCTTGCCGAGCAGGCCGCGGCCGACGCCGATGTAGTTCACCGACACGATCGTCACGCCGACGGCGGTGATGACCGCGAAGGCGATCAGCTGGAGGATGACGCCGCGTTTGAGGATCACGGGTTGCCCCCCTTCTTCGTGCCGGACGGTGCCTTCGTCGGCGCCGGAGTGGTCGCCCCCGGAACCCCCGGAGCCCCCGGCATGCCGGGGAGACCGGGGAGGCCCGGCAGGCCGCCGCCGGAGCCGGTGTCGCCCGGCATCGGCGGCAGGACGCCCAGCGGGGTGTCGGGCAGCGTGACGTTCGGCACCTGGAGCATGGTGCGCATCTCCTGGCCGGTGCCGAGCAGGCCCTCCAGGTCGGTGCCGCCGAGCAGGTTCTGGGCGATGGCCTCAAGATCCAGGTCAAGGGACAGCCGGACGTTGCCGTAGTCGCCCTCGATCGTGTTCCCGAACGTCGCGGGGAACGGGAACGTGATCAGCGACTCCAGCGACTTCGGCAGGTCGGAGCCCGCCTTGTT
Source organism: Actinomadura sp. 9N215 (assembly GCF_044326345.1). Lineage (NCBI taxonomy): Bacteria > Bacillati > Actinomycetota > Actinomycetes > Streptosporangiales > Thermomonosporaceae > Actinomadura > Actinomadura sp. 9N215. The sequence continues at coordinate 83,643 of NZ_JBIRBA010000017.1, forward strand.
GAGGTTCCGCAGGATCTTGTCGAGGCTCTGGAGGTTCGCGAGCAGGTCGGCCTTCGACTGGTCGATCACGGAGGTGGTGGTGCGGCTGAGCTTGTTCAGCGCGACCAGCATCTTCGTCAGGTCGGCGCGGTTGCGGTCGAGGACGGCGATCGCCGGGCCAGTCTTGTCGACGGTGTCCTGGATCGTCTTGCGCTCGTCCGACAGCTTGCCGGTCAGCCGGTCGATGCTGTCCAGCGCGCGGGTGATCGCGGCGCGGTTGCGGTCCAGCGTCCCGGCGAACGTGTCGACCTGGTGGAGCACCGACCTGATCGTGGGTTCGCGGCCGCGCATCGCGGCCTGGAGCTCGTGGCTGATCGTGGAGACCTGCTCAAGGCCGCCGCCGTTCAGCAGCAGCGACATCGCCGACAGCACCTCTTCGATCTCGGTGCCCTGGGTCGTGCGGTTCAGCGGGATCAGGTCGCCGGACGCCAGTTCCCCGGACGGGGTCTCGTTCTTCGGCGGCTCGATCTGCACGAACTTCTCGCCGAGGAGGCTGGTCTGGCCGATCGTGGCGACGGCGTTGTCGGGCAGCTCGACGTCGCCGCGCATCTTGACGGTGATGACGGCGTGCCAGCCGCGCCGTCCACCCGGCCCGCCAGGCCCGCCTTGTCCGCCGCCTCCGCCGGCGAGCTCGATCTTGTCGACCTTGCCGACCGAGACGTCGTTGACCTTGACCGCGGACTGCGGGACGAGGTCCAGCACGTTCGCGAACTCGATCTTCACGGTCTTCGGGTTCGAGCCGAGGTCGGGGCCGCCAGGCAGCGGCAGGGACTCCACGCCGGTGAACGAGCAGCCCGACAGGGCCACCGCGCCCGCCGCGGCCGCCGCGACGCCGAACAGCCGGGCCCGCCGTGTCGTGGTCATCGGCCACCTCCGGGCAGAAGCGCGGTGACGTCCTTCGGCTTGCCTGCGTTGCCGTTCCCGTTCGTGGTGTTCGACTTGGGCGGGCCCTGCGGGCCGTAGGCGTCCGGTGGGATCGGGACGGGCTCGTAATGCGTGGTCAGCGCCGTGATCCAGGACAGGTCGAGGCTGAAGCCCGTCAGCGCCTTGCCGATGCCGTTGATCGGAGTGAGGAAGTCCAGGCACTGCTTCGCGGGCGCGCCCACGGAGTAGGCGAGCGAGCAGAGCCAGTCGGCGAGGTCGTGGAACTGGCGGAAGTTGTCGCGGGTGTGGATGGTGCCGCTGATCGGGTCGTACGCGCGGGCCAGGTTGTTGATCGCGAGCGGGCCCGCGGTGAGGATCTCGGCGAGCGAGTCCTTCTCCTTCACCAGCACGCCGGTGATCTGGGCGAGCTGCCGGACGTTCGCGGCCAGCTCCGTCCGGTTGTCCTTGACGAACCGCTGCACGTTCCGCAGCGTCGGCGCGAGGGTGTTGAGGGCCGCGCTGAGCTCCTCCTTCTCCCCCGCGAGCTGCCCGGACACGCCGTTGAGGTGCCCGGTGAACGACTTGATCTGCTGGTCGTTCGCCTTCATCGCGTCGGTGATGATCCGCAGGTTCCTGATCGTCGCGGCGACGTCGCCGCGGTCGGTGCTGAGCGTGCTGAGCGCCTTGGACGCGTCCGCGATCGTCTGCCGGATGTCGTCGCCCTGCCCGTTCAGGTTCGCCGCGCCGACCTGCAGCAGCCGCGACAGCGAGCCCTCCTGACCGCCCGGGCCCGGCGCGTTCGCGCCCTGCGGGCCCAGGGCCTTGGACAGGTCGTTCAGGCTGCCGCCGACCTCGTCCACCTCGACCGGGACGGCGGTGCGGCTCGTCGTCAGCGTCGCCCCGTCGGCGAGGACGCCGCCGCCTTTGTAGACGGGCGTGAGCTGGATGTAGCGGTCCGCGACCAGGGTCTGGTTGATGATGACGGCCTGCGCGTTCGCGGGCACCTTGTACTTGGCGTCGTACTTCAGCTCGACCTTCACCGAGTCGCCGACCGGCTCCACGCTCGTGACCTCGCCGACCGGGATGCCGAGGATGCGGACGTCCGCGCCCTTGTACAGCCCGACGGTCTTGGTGAAGTACGCCGTCAGATGACGCTGCTCCGGCCCCTGCAACAGCAGCGTGACCGCGGCCGCCAGCAACGCGACGGCGAGGACCGCGCCGCCGAGGCGAAGGATGGTTGCGGAGTTGCGCACTGGGACCTGCCTGCTAGATCACGGGAGGAAGGGGAGGGGGTTGTCGGTGCCGCCGGTCTGGCCGCCCTGCTTCTTGTTCGAGGTACCGCTGCCGCCCTTCGGGGCCTGGATGGACGCGGGGATCGGGATCAGGTTCTGGATCCAGGAGTCGAACCAGCGGCCGGTGCCGGTGACGTCCGCGAACTGGCGGGCGAACGGCGCGAACAGCTGGAGGATCCGGTCGAGGTTGTCCTGGTTCTTGAGGAGCACCTGGTTGACCTTCGCCAGGTTGTCCAGCATCGGCTTGAGCTGCTTCTCGTTCTCGTTGATCAGGGCGTTGACCTGCTGCGACAGGGCGACGGTGTTGAGCAGGAGCTGGTGGATGACCGCGCGCCTCGCCTGGACGGCCCGCAGCACCCTGTCGCCGTCCGCGACGAGCTCGGCGAAGTCCTGGTTGCGGTCGGCGAGGAGCTTCGACACGTCCTTGGCCTTGCCCGCCAGCTCGTGCAGCTGGTCGTCGCGCGACGCGACCGTGTTGGAGAGGCGGCGCAAGCCCTGCAAGGACGCGCGGACCTCCTCCGGGGAGTTCTTGAACGTCTCCGACAGCACGTCGAACGACTTCGCGACCTGCTTGACGTCGATCGCGCCGACCCGCCGGCTCAGCTCGCTGATCGCCGGGACGACCTCGAACGGGACGTGCGTCCGCTCGATCGGGATGTGCCGGCCGAGCCTGCCCTTGCCGCGCGGCGTGAGCGCCAGGTAGTGCGCGCCGAGCACCGTCTTGATCTTGATGCCGGCCTCGGTGCGGTCGCCGAGCCGGACGCCGTCGTCCACCCGGAAGGTGACCTTGACGTGGTCGCCGTCCAGTTCGAGATCGGTGACCTTGCCGACCTTGACGCCCGCGATGCGGACCTCCTCGTCCTTCCGCAGCCCGGCGGCCTCCTTGAACGCGGCGGTGTGCGTGTCGCCGCCCGCGACGAACGGGATGCTCTCCAGGTTCATCGCCAGCAGCACCAGGACGAGGATGACCGCGAACCCGCCGAAGGCGATGGGCACCGGGTTGCGCTCCCGGAACGAGACCCTCATCTACTTGCACCTCGCGTTCTCGTTCATGATCGCCGGTGTCTGGTAGACGGGCCCGCCGGGGAGGCGCACCTTCGCGTCCATGCCGCAGATGTACATGTTGAACCAGGACCCGTAGGACGAGATGTTGACCAGCTTCTCCAGCCGGACCGGGGTCCGCTGCAGGCCCTTGTCGAGGTCGCGCTCGTTGGCGTCCAGCGTCGCCGTCAGCCTGCGGAGCCCGGCGATGTCGTTCCTCAGGCCGGGGCGGGCGTCGGCGAGCAGGTCCTGCGTGGTGCCGGTCAGGTCGTTGATCGCCGTGACCGAGTCGAAGATCGCCTGCCGGTCGTCGGAGACGCCGCTGACGAAGCTCCGCAGGTCCCTGATCAGCCGGTCGACCTGGTCGTGCCGCTGGTCGATCGTGCCGAGGACGCTGTTCAGGTTGTCGATCACGCGGCCGATGACCTTGTCCCGGTCGGCGAGCGTGTTGGTCAGCGACGCGACGTGCGCGAGCAGGCTGTTGATCGTCCCGCCCTCGCCCTGCAACACCTGGACAAGCTGCATCGCGAGCGTGTTGACGTCCTTCGGCTCCAGCGCGCGGAACAGCGGCCGGAACCCGTTGAACAGCGTCGTGAGGTCGAGCGCCGGCTCGGTCTGCGTGACCGGGATCGTGTCGCCCGCGTCGAGGTAGGCGTTGGACGCGCCCGCGCCGTCGGTCAGCGCGAGGTACCGCTGGCCCATCAGGTTGCGGTAGCGGATCTGCGCCTTCGTGGACGACGGCAGCCCGCTCCTGAGCGCGCCGCCGTCCTCGACGCTGAACGTCACCTCCGCCTGGTTCCCCTTGTACAGCCGGATCTTCTCGATCTGACCGACCCGGACGCCGGCGACGCGGACGTCGTCGTTGTCCAGCAGCCCGGTCACGTCCGTGAAGATCGCCTTGTACTCGACGGTGTCCCGGAACCGCAGGTTGGAGATCGTCATCGCCAGCACGCCGGTGGCCACCGAGGTGACGACCACGAAGATCGTCAGCTTGATCGCGGCGCCGGTCGTCTTCACTTGATCGTCACCACCGATCCGTTGCCGAGCAGCGGGCCGAACAGCAGCGACGACACATCGGAGACCTCGTCGGCGGGAGTCCGGGTCATCGGCCCGACCACGTTCTTGATCTTTTCCTTCTCGCTCATGGAGCCGGGGTCGACGAACACGTTGGACAGCGCCCGGCCACGGTTGCCGGCGGGGGCGTTCGGGTCATCGGGGTTCTTCCACCACAGGTCGTCTTCGGTGCCGTCCAGGGCCAGGTAGTCGGGGAAGGGGACCTTCGGGTTCGGCAGGCCGTAGCAGCGCGGGTTGCGCTGGTCCTTCGCCTCGGGCAGGTCCAGCGGGTACTTGTAGCCAGGCCGCGGCTTGACGATCTCGATGGTCAGGTTGAACGTCTTGGAGCCGTTGCCGCCGCCCGCCTCCTCGGCGTCCGGCCTGATCTTGGTGAGGCCGGCGAACACGCACGGCAGCGAGGGCGCGTAGCGGGCGACCACGCCCAGCCCGTCGCGGTTCGCGATGTTGACACCGATGATCTTCGGGCCGTTGTGCCGCATGAACGCGTCGGCGTCCAGCGCCAGCGCGGTCGTCGCCGGGATCAGCTCCTCGATCGTCGCCCTCTCGTCGGTGATCGTCCGGCTGGTCACGTTGAGGTTGCGGAGCGTCTGCAGCAGGTCGGGCGCCGCGCGATGGTAGATGTCGGACACGTCCGCGAGGCCGTTCAGGTCGTGCACCAGCGTGCCGAGCTGCGGGTTGATCTTCTTCAGCAGCGCGTCCGCCTGCTCCAGGTTGCGGCCGATCTGGTCGCCGCGGCCCTGCAGCGCCGTCGCCAGCGCGTTCAGCGTCGCGTTCAGCTCCGCGGGCTTCACCGCCCGCAGCAGCGGCAGCAGGTCGTTCAGCACCTTGTCGATCTCGACGGCGGTCTGCGAGCGGTCCTGCTGGATGACGGCCCCCTCCCGCAGCCCCAGCGCGCCCGGCCGCTCGGGGATCTCCAGGTCGACGTACTTCTCGCCGAACAGCGTCTTCGGCAGCAGCCGCGCCTGGACGTTGCGCGGGATCAGCTTCGCCTTGCCCGGATCGAGCGCGAGGTGCAGCGTCGCGCCCTTCGCGGTCGCGTCGGCGCCGCGGACCTCGCCGACGATCAGGCCGCGGACCTTCACGTCCGAGTGCGGCAGCAGTTGCAGACCGGCGCGCTCGGCGTCCACGGTCACCTCGGTCACCGGGGTGAACGCCTTGTTGAACAGCGCGACCGTCAGCGCCAGCAGCAGGACGATCACGATGACCATCGCCGTGCCGAGCAGCCGATACCGGATCCGTTCGCTCATGTAGTCATCACCCCGCGATCGGGACCTTGGGAACCGGGCCCCAGATCGCCATTCCGAGCATCAGGTCCACCACGTTGATCACGACGATGCTGGTGCGCACCGCACGGCCCACCGCGACGCCGACGCCCGCCGGGCCGCCGCTCGCGTGGTAGCCGTAGTAGCAGTGGATCAGCATCACCAGCACCGAGAAGATGATCACTTTGCCGAACGACCAGAGGATGTCGTCCGGCGGCAGGAACAGATGGAAGTAGTGATCGTAGGTGCCGGTCGACTGCCCGTAGAACACGGTCACGATCAGCCGGGTCGCGCCGTAGGACGCGAGCAGGCCCACGATGTACAGCGGGACGACCGCGATCATCCCGGCCAGCAGCCGGGTCGTGACGAGGAACGGCATGGACGGGACCGCCATGACCTCCAGCGCGTCGATCTCGTCCGAGATCCGCATCGCGCCGAGCTGCGCGGTGAACCCGCAGCCGACCGTCGCCGACAGCGCCAGCGCCGACACCAGCGGCGCGATCTCCCGCGTGTTGAAGTAGGACGCGACGAACCCGGTGAACGCGGCCGTGCCGATCTGGTCCAGCGACTCGAAGCCCTGCAGGCCGACCTGGCTGCCGGTGAAGAACGTCATGAAGCCGACGATCGCCACCGAGCCGCCGATCACGGCGAGGCCGCCGGTGCCGAGGCTGACCTCCGCCAGCAGCCGCAGCACCTCGCCGCGGTAGCGGCGCAGCACCCGGAACGTCCACGCGAACACGCGGGCGTAGAACGACATCTGGTGGCCGAAGTCGTCCAGCCGCTGCAGCGGGGCGTTCACCACCCGGGAGACCGTCTTCCCCGTCTTTCCAGGCGCCGCCATCACATGCCCTTCGCGGGGACGAGCTGGAAGTACAAGGTGGAGATCAGGAAATTCTCCAGGAACAGCAGCATGAACGTGATGACGACGGTCTGGTTGACGGCGTCCCCGACTCCCTTCGGGCCGCCCTTGGCGTTCAGGCCCTTGTAGGCGGCGACGAGCCCGGCGGTGAGACCGAACACGAACGCCTTGAACTCCGCCTGCAGCAGGTCGGGCAGCTGCGCGATCGCGTTGAAGGACGCCAGGTACGCGCCGGGGGTGCCGTCCTGCAGCATGACGTTGAAGAAGTAGCCGCTCATCAGGCCGACCACCGACACCAGGCCGTTCAGGAACACCGCGACGAACGCGCACGCGAGCATCCGCGGGACGACGAGGCGGTGCAGCGGGTCGATGCCCAGCACCTCCATGGCGTCGATCTCCTCGCGGATCTTCCGGGAGCCGATGTCGGCGCACATCGCCGACCCGGCGGCGCCCGCGACCAGCAGCGAGGTGACCAGCGGGCTGGCCTCCCGGACGATCCCGACCACCGCGGTCGCACCGGTGAACGACTGCGCGCCGAGCTGCCGGATCAGCCCGCCGATCTGCAGCGACAGGACGCCGCCGAACGGGATCGCGACCAGCATCGTGGGGACGACGGTGACGCTGACGATGAACCAGGCCTGCTGGACGAACTCGCGCCACTGGAACGGCCATCTGAACATCGCGCGGAACGTGTCCAGGCACAGGGCGAAGAACCGTCCCGGCTCCCTGACCAGGACGTTGGCCGCGCCGTCCCCGACCTTGCGAAACGTGACGGAGGAGCCGCCGCCCTTCCCGCCCCCTCGCCGGTCCGCGCCGGCACCGGTATCAGGAGCGGACATCAGTACCCTGCACCCGCCCCGGGGTGGCCTGGCGGCGGGCTGCCCGGGAAGTTCCCGCCCGGGCCGGCGGGCGGCTGGCCACCGGGCGACGGGCCACCCGGAGGCGGGCCGCCGGGTGCGGCGTGCGCGCCGACCGGTCCCATGGACGCGACGTACCGCGGCCACTCCTCCACCCAGTTGCGTCCCAGGTCGTCGACGAACGAGCCGGGCGGCGGGGTGACGCCGTGCGCCGCGCACCAGGCGCCGGGCGCGTGCATCCCGGCGCGGAGCATCCCGTTGCTCGGCATCTGCTGCGGCGGGATCGGCGGCAGCTTGCCGGGGTCGTGGCCGAGTTTCGCCTCGGCCTCCAGCTCGGACTCGTCCTTCTCCTCGGACATGCCGATCGGGCCGACCCTGCTGGCGTTGAGGAACTGCCGGACGACCGGCTCCTCGCTGGTCAGCAGCATCTCCCGCGGCCCGAACATCGCGAGGTGCCGCTGGTACAGCAGGCCGATGTTGTCGGGCAGCGTGCGGGCCGTGTTGATGTCGTGGGTGACGATCAGGAACGTCGCGCCGATCTGCGCGTTGAGGTCGATGAACACCTGGTTCAGGAACGCGGTGCGGACGGGGTCGAGGCCGGAGTCGGGCTCGTCCACCAGGAGGATCTCGGGGTCGAGCACCAGCGCGCGGGCCAGCCCGGCGCGCTTCTTCATCCCGCCGGAGATCTCGCCGGGCAGCTTGTGCTCGGCGCCGAGCAGGCCGACCATCTCCATCTTCTCCAGGACGATGCCCTTGATCTCGGACTCGCGCTTCCTGGTGTGCTCGCGCAGCGGGAAGGCGATGTTGTCGAAGAGGTTCATGGAGCCGAACAGGGCGCCGTCCTGGAACAGGACGCCGAACAGCTTGCGCGTCTCGTAGAGCTGCGACTCGGGCAGGCGGGGCAGGTCGCGGTCGCCGATCCAGATGTGCCCGCGGTCGGGCTTGAGCAGCCCGACGAGGGACTTCAGGAACACCGACTTGCCGGTGCCGGACGGGCCCAGCAGAACGGAGATCTCACCCGCGGGAATGGTCAGCGACACGTCCTGCCAGATCACCTGGCGGCCGAAGGACTTGGTCAGGCCCTCGACTCTTATCTCGACGCCCACTCGTCACCTTTCGTCCAGGCCGGGGGGAAATCCCGAACCAATGAGCGAGTAGCACTCAGGCTCTGTCGTTCGTCACGCGCCGTCTGCCGCACGCGCTGTCTGCTCGTCGCACGTCCTGTCGTCACACCGGGTGGCCACCGTCTTACTACCGCTCGGTAGCCGGAAGGGTTCAACTACCGTAGCGGCACTCCGGCCAAATGGAAGAGGTTCCCGCCCAGATCAGCGGCCAAATGCGACGTCGTAAGACAATCGTTACTTACAACCCCTATGAGACCGGGCGTCCAAGACCGGCGCGGCCAGGTGTGGCCAAAGTGACGGAACCGGACGCTACGCGGTCGGCGGAGAACCGCACAACCCCCGGACCGACACGCGGCGGAGAACCGCACAACCCGGGCCGACACGCGAAGGAGGCGGCCGCGCCCACCCTGGGGTGGGACGACCGCCTCCCGAGAAGCGGTGGCTCCGAAGAGCCGCAGAGAACGTCTCCGGAGCGCCCTACTTGACGGTGACCGAAGCGCCGGCCTTCTCCAGGGCCTCCTTGGCCTTGTCGGCGGCCTCCTTGTTGACCTTCTCCAGCAGCGGCTTCGGCGCGCCGTCGACCAGGTCCTTTGCCTCCTTGAGGCCGAGGCTCGTCAGCGCGCGAACCTCCTTGATGACCTGGATCTTCTTGTCGCCGGCACCCTCCAGGATGACGTCGAACTCGTCCTGGACCGCGGCCTCCTCGGCCGGGGCCGCGACGCCCGGCGCGGCGGCCACGGCCGCGACCGGCGCGGCGGCCTTGACGTCGAAGACCTCTTCGAACTCCTTCACGAACCCGGAGAGCTCGAGAAGGGTCATCTCCTTGAACGCGTCGATGAGCTCGTCGGTGCTGAGCTTCGCCATGATCTTTCCTCCGCTATGGCTTGAGAACTGGGGATTGTGGACCGCGGGTGCTATTCGGCTGACGCCTCGGCGGCGGGGGCCTCGTCGGCCGGGGCTTCGGCCGGGGCTTCGGCCGCGGCCGGGGCCTCGGCGGTCTCGCCGCCTTCCTCGCGCTTGACGCGCAGCGCCTCGGCGAGCTGGGCCGCCTGCGTCGGCAGGGCGTTGAAGAGCGCGGCCGCGTTCGCCATGGAGCCCTTCATCGCGCCGGCGAGCTTCGCGAGGAGCACCTCGCGAGACTCCAGGTCCGCCAGCTGGGTGATCTGCTTGGCGTCCATCGACTGACCGTCGACGAAACCGCCCTTGATCACCAGCATCGGATTGGCCTTGGCGAAGTCGCGCAGGCCCTTGGCGGCCTCGACCACGTCGCCGCGCACGAACGCGATGGCCGACGGGCCTTCGAGCAGGTCACGGAACCCCTCGTCGACACCGGCCTCGTTCGCCGCGCGCTTGGTCAGCGTGTTCTTCACCACGCGAAACCGTGCGGTCTCGCCGAGGTTGCCGCGCAGCTCCTGCACCTGCGCGACGGTCAGCCCGCGGTACTCGGTCAGCACGGCGCCGTTCGAGCTCTCGAACTCGTTCTTGAGCTCGGCGATCGCCGCGTCCTTATCGGCCTTGGCCATGCGGCCTCCTTCCGATTACCTGGGTGGTCACGATCCTCATCCCGTCCCGGAGACGTCCGGGAGACGTCCGGGGGCGGGTTCCGATCGACCAAAAAACGCCCCGGCGCAGGCGCGCGGGGCGTCCAGGCACGGCACGGGAGGCCATGCGGAAGCTCTCGTCATCACCTGCGCAGGCCGCCCGAACAAGTCGGGTCCTTCGGCCGCTCCATGCTGGAGCGACGACCGGCGGTCTTCGGCGTCAAGCAGGTTACATCATTCAGTTGACGATTGAAAAATCCGTCACGCGCCGAAGGGCCGCACCGGTGGTGTTCCGGTGCGGCCCTTCATTCGGTCGGTCTTTCGGGTGTCCGGGTGTTCGGTCTTCGGGTGCGGGTGTCAGCTGCCCGGGAGGGCGCCACCGCCGCCGAGGCCGTTCAGCATCTGGCTGAAGTCGGTGGTCTGGCTCTCCGGCGGCGCGGTGATCTCCACCGGCTTGCCGTAGTCGCGGTACGTCATCGTCATGTTCATGACGCCCGCGGTCGTCTGCCCCGACTTCATCGCGAGCTTGCGGGGGAACTGCTTGTCGTCCACCCACAGGTCGAAGTTCATGTTCTGCATGCCGCTCCCCGCGTAGCTCTTGCGGAGAGTCTCCCGCGTCTCGGCCGGCAGCTTGGAGAGCGCGTCCTCCATCCGGTAGGTGCCGGTGTAGTGCGTCGTCTGGACGCCGTCCACCGTCTCCTTGCCGACCTCGCGCACGTCCTTGGACGCCGTGAGCATCTTGGTGTTCTGGACGGGGTCCATCTGCTGCGACTGCTGGAGCAGCTGCTCCAGGTTCATCCCGGACTTCTTGCCCAGCTCGTCCAGCGAGATCTTCAGCCACGGCTTGGCCGCGGACCCGGCGCCGAGCTGCGACAGCATCGGGATCTTCATGTACATGGTCCGGTTGACCAGGACGTACTCCATGCCGCCCATCGACTTGCCGCCCACCGTCATCTGGTCGAAGCCCATGCTGTAGGCGAGGTCGGGCTTCGTCCGGTACTGCATCTGGCCGGTCGCCGAGACGTTGCCCTCGCTCGACCCGGTCATCTGCATCGAGAGGTCGGCCTTGAACGAGTCGACCTGGCCGGTGTTCTCTGCGGTCTTGCCCAGCACCTGCGCGGCCGACAGCTTCAGGTTCTTGCCGGCCTCGTCCACCTTGTTGCCGGCGTCCCCGAGACAGCCGGTCAGCGAGAGGGCGAGGCCGGTCGCCAGCGCCGTGCCCGCGGCGAAACGACGGATCATGTGGGGGGTCTCCTTGGTCTGCTGCTTGCGCCGGTGTCGCTGTGGCGCGCTCCGGCCTTCGAGCCGAATGCTAGATCAGACGCGAAGGAGACCCCGATGGTTCGCACAAGTCCGAAGATGCCGGGGAAAACGGGATAGCGCGACGGGCGGGCGGCAGGTCCTAGTTCCCGCCTAGGAATCCACCGAGCGACAGCTGTCCCACCTGGTCGGACGGGGGCGGGTTCACGCTGAACGACTTGCCGTAGTCGCTGTAGAGGACCGTCACCGTGCCGTCCTCACCCTGCGGGCCCGTCGACTTGGACACGAGCTTGCGCGGCAGGTTGTCGCCGTCCGTCCACAGATCAAACTTGATCTTGGAGTTGGCGCGGTCCTTCGGCAGCCACTTGCCCACCTTCTCGCGGGACTGCGCGTCGAGGCGGTTCAGCGCGTCCTGGACGGTCACCGTCCCGGCGTAGTGCGTCGTCTTGACGCCGTCGATCGTCTCGCCGCCGACCCGGCGGGCGTCCTTGGAGCCGGTGAACATCTTCGTCTGCTCGGCCGGGTCCACCTGCTGGACCTGCTGGAGCAGGCCCTGGACGTCGAAGCCGGTCCGCTGCTCCATCTGGTTCACGTCGATCTTCAGCCACGGCTTGCCGTCGCTGACGAACTTGGCGAACTTCGGCACCTTGGCGTACAGGACGTTGTCGGTGAACAGCGCCTGGCCCTTGGCCCCGGGGACTGTCCGCCCGTTGGTGCTGAACTCGTCCAGCTTCGCGCTGAACTTCAGCTTCGGACGCAGCTGGAACTGGCCGTCGGCGTGGACCTTGCCGCCGTGCTCGCCGGTGCCGGTAACCGTGAGGTCGGCCTTGAACGTGTCGGTCTGGCCGGTCTTCTGGGACGTCTTCAGCAACGCCTGGTCGGCGCTGAGCTTCATGTTCTCGGTGCTCGTCGTCCCGTCCCCGCCGCATCCGGACAGGAGGAGCGCGGCACCCACGGCGGTGCCTCCGGCCGCCACCATGAGTCGTCGGTTCATAAGGGTTGAGCCTCCCTTGATCGCCCTGCTGGTGTTCCCAGTCTCCCGACGCGGTAACGGCACGGCATCCCCCGGTGGTACGAATGGCGGCCGCGTCGGTACGACCCCCGGCGTAGCCGGGAGCGAGCCGAACGGCCGCTGCCAGCGACGTTCACTCAGCCGGACGCCGCGCTCACTCAGCCAGGTGCCGCGCTCACTCAGCCGGACGCGGAGCGTTCACACGGGCGGACGCGAGACGATCGGTCAGCCGGATGCCGGGCGTTCGGCGAGGCGGGCGCGGAGGCCCGACTTGCGGATCTTGCCGGTGCCGGTGCGCGGCAGCGCGTCGACGAACTCGACGCGGCGCGGCGTCGTGAACCCGGCGAGCCTGGCCCGGCATGCGCGGATCAGCGCGTCGCCGTCCGGCGGGACGCCGTCGGGCACGATCACCGCGCACACCGACTGGCCCCAGCGCGGATCGGGCAGCCCGATCACGGCGACCTGGCCGACGCCGGGCACCGTGCGGAGCACGTCCTCGACCTCGCGGGACGAGACGTTCTCGCCCCCGGTGATGATCACGTCCTTGAGGCGGTCGACCAGGTAGAGGTAGCCGTCGCCGTCGATCCGGCCGACGTCGCCGGTGCGGAACCAGCCGGCGCCGGTGAACGCCTCCGCGGTGGCGTCCGGATCGTCCCAGTAGCCCGCCGTCACCTGCGCGCCCCGGACGACGACCTCGCCTGGCTCGCCGGGCGGGAGCGGCGTCCCGTCCGCGCCGATCACCGCGATCTCGACGCCGTTGCCCGGACGGCCCGCGGAGGCCGCCAGCTCGGGCCTGGACGCGATGGCGGCACGATGGTCGTCCGGCGACAGGAACGTGGCGTTGCCGGACAGCTCGGTCATGCCGAACCCCTGGTTGAGATCGCAGCCCAGCAGGTCGTCGGCACGTCGCAGCAGTGGGACGGGCATCGGCGCCGAGCCGTAGGAGACCACCCGGAGGGTGGCGCGCAGCGCGTCCCGTGCCTCCGGGTCGGCTTCCACGTGCGCGAGCAGGTCTTCCAGCATCGTCGGGGCCAGCGACAGGCTCGTCACCCCGTGCCCGCGCGCCGCGTCCACGAGGGTCGCCGCGTCGAACCGGCGCAGCACGACCGCGTGGCGGCGGATCTACCAATCAGCCGGTCGGCTGGAGGCGTGCGTTCCACTGAGCGGACGGGAGGCCGCACAACGCGGCAGGGCGCCCCCGCCACGGCGGGGACGCCCTGCGCACTAATGCCCGAGGTGCTGCTCGGTGCCGCTCGGTCAGACCTCTTCGAGTTCCGCGGTGAGGTTGCGGATCGCGTTCGGGTCCACCGGGATGCTCGGGCCCATAGACGTCGTCAGGATCGCCTTCTTGACGTACCGGCCCTTGGCGGCGGACGGCTTGAGCCGCTGGATCTCGTCGATCGCGGCGGCGTAGTTCTCCACCAGCTGGCGCTCGTCGAAGGACGCCCTGCCGATGATGAAGTGCAGGTTCGCGTGCCGGTCGACACGGAACTCGATCTTGCCGCCCTTGATGTCGGTGACGGCCTTCGCCACGTCCATCGTGACCGTGCCCGTCTTCGGGTTCGGCATCAGGCCGCGCGGGCCGAGCACCCGGCCGAGGCGTCCGACCTTGCCCATCTGGTCGGGCGTCGCGACGACGGCGTCGAAGTCCAGGAAGCCGCCCTGGATCCGCTCGATCAGGTCGTCGGAGCCGACCAGGTCGGCTCCCGCGGACTCCGCCTCCTGCGCCTTCGCGCCGACGGCGAACGCCAGCACGCGGGCGGTCTTCCCGGTGCCGTGCGGCAGGTTCACGGTGCCGCGCACCATCTGGTCGGCCTTGCGCGGGTCGACGCCGAGCCGAAGCGCGACCTCGACCGTCGGGTCGAACTTGACGACCGACGTCTCCTTGGCCAGCTTCACGGCCTCCGCCGGGCTGTACAGACGCTCCCGGTCGATCTTGTCCGCGGCCGAGCGGTAGCCCTTGCTGCGCTTCATGTGCGTTCCTCCACTGGAACTCGTGGTACGGGCCAGCGCCGGCCCTTCCACTGGGGTGACCTTTGACCTACTTGACCTCGATGCCCATCGACCGCGCGGTGCCCGCGACGATCTTCTCGGCGGCGTCGAGGTCCTTGGCGTTGAGGTCGGGCATCTTCGTCGTGGCGATCTCGCGGACCTGGTCGCGGGTGACGGAGCCGACCTTGGTCTTGTGCGGCTCGCCGCTGCCCTTCTCCACGCCCGCGGCCTTCAGGATGAGCTGCGCGGCCGGCGGGGTCTTGGTGACGAAGCTGAACGACCGGTCCTCGTAGATGGTGATCTCTACGGGGATGACGTTGCCGCGCTGGGAGTCCGTGGCGGCGTTGTACTGCTTGCAGAAGTCCATGATGTTGACGCCGTGCGGACCGAGCGCGGTACCGACCGGCGGCGCAGGGGTCGCTTGGCCCGCCTGCAACTGGACTTTCACCAGGGCCGCAACCTTTTTCTTGGGAGGCATGCCTCTCCCTAAGTGTTCCGTTTCACTGTGGTCCCGACTCCCGAACACCGGGCAACACGGCGGGCGGAACATAACCGTCGTGTTGGGACCCTGTAGACCCCAAACCCCGCGTTCGCGGGGAGCAGTGAAGCTGCACATTGACGAGCGTGGCGATCTTGGGGCCAACCCCGCGTAAGCGGGGACAACCCGTCCAGGATACGGCCTCGGCGAAGTGAGTCGGTCCACTCTGCTGACCTGGCCTGGCAAACGCCCCGTACGCGAGACGCTCGGACAAGCGTGCGGGCCGTCCCGTGTTGGCGGGACGGCCCGGACGTGGCCTGATCGGCCCTCAGATCTTGGAGACCTGGTTGAAGGACAGCTCGACCGGGGTTTCGCGGCCGAAGATCGACACCAGGACCTTCAGCTTCTGCTGTTCGGCGTTGATCTCGTTGACGGTGGCGGGGAGGGTGGCGAACGGGCCGTCCATGACGGTGACGGACTCGCCGACCTCGTAGTCGACGGTCGCGGCGGCGGCCTTCGCGGCCTCCTTGGCGGGCGCGGTGCCCTCCTCCGGCTCGGGGGCCAGCAGGTTGGCGACCTCGTCCAGGCTCAGCGGGGACGGCTTGTTCAGCAGGCCGACGAACCCCGTCACGCCCGGCGTGTTGCGGACCGCGGCCCACGACTCGTCGGTCAGCTCCATGCGGACCAGGATGTAGCCCGGCAGGACCTTCTCGTTGACCTTCTGGCGCTTGCCGCCCTTGATCTCGGTGACCTCGTGCTGCGGGACCTCGATCTGGAAGATGTAGTCCTCCATGTTGAGGGTCTGGGTGCGGGTCTCGATGTTGGTCTTGACCCGGTTCTCGTACCCCGCGTAGGAGTGCACGACGTACCAGTCGCCCGGCTGGAGGCGGAGCTGCATCTTGAAGTCGGCGTACGGGTCGACGGGCGGCTCTGCGGCGGCCTCGTCCTCACCCTCGTCCTTCTCGTCCGCGGCCTCGGCGCTCTCCTCGTCGGCGGCTTCCTCGCCCGCGACGGCGTCGGCGAGATCACCGGCGTCCGCGGCGGCGTCCGGCTCGGGGCCCTCGCCCTCGAGCTTCGTGTCCGCGGGTTCAGCGTCGCCGGCGGAGACGGCCGCCTCGGCCGTCTCGTCGGCGGGCTGCGCCGCCTGGTCCGCCGCAGCAGCCGCAGCGGACTGGGCCTCGTCAACGGCCTCGTCGTAGGGCTGTGAGGGCTCGGACACGGTGACTCTTTCTGTCGGTCTTCGGTGATGAACTTGCGATGGTGCGGGGCGGTCGTCCCCGAAAAGCGCCGGACGGCTCCGGACGCGGCGTCAGCCGAAGACGGCGTAGACGCCTTCCTGCAGCCCGTAGTCCACGGCGGAGACGATCGCGACCATGATCAGCACGAAGACGAGGGACACGGTCGTGTAGGTGACGAGCTCCCGCCGCGTCGGCCAGATGACCTTGCGCAGTTCGGTGATGATCTGGCGCACGAACAGCGCCGGAGACGTCCGCCTGGAGGGGGACCTCTCCTTCTTGCCCTTGCCTTCGTCCTTGGCCTCGGGCTCGTCGCGCTCGTCAGTCTCGGTCGCCATTGCCGCCGTTCACCTCATCGGTCGTGATCCAACCACCATGTGGTTGCCGCACGGTCCCGCGCCGCGGAGAGCCACGGGGTCGCCGTGACGCGGCGGGCACGGGTGCGCGCACCGCACCTCGCAGGGCAGGAGGGACTCGAACCCCCAACCGCCGGTTTTGGAGACCGGAGCTCTACCAATTGAGCCACTGCCCTTCATACCTCCGGCCATGGGGCCAGAGTGGTGTCGCGTCCCAGCTTACGACCTCATCCCGCACCGGCGTGCGGACAGGTTCGTATACCGGCGACGCGTCACTAGGACGGTGAGTCTACGGCCACGAGGCCCCCGCGTCGAACCAGATGGACCGTGGAATCTCGCGGGGGCGCGGCGCGCGGGCGGGGCGCGGTCGCGGCGATGCCGGGGCGTGCCGTCCCACCGGCCCGGATATATCGCTCGGGCGCCGGGACGGCGTCTGTAACGATAGGGGCATGAGCATCGACCGTCCTCGTATCTCCAAGCGCATCGCCGCGATATCCGAGTCCGCCACGCTGGCCGTCGACGCCAAGGCCAAGGCGCTGAAGGCGGCGGGCCGCCCGGTCATCGGGTTCGGCGCGGGCGAGCCCGACTTCCCGACCCCCGGCTACATCGTCGAGGCAGCGGTGACCGCGTGCAGGGTGCCGCGCTTCCACAAGTACACGCCCGCGGGCGGGCTGCCCGAGCTGCGCGCCGCCGTCGCGGAGAAGACCGAGCGCGACTCCGGGTACCGGGTCGAGGCCGCGCAGGTCCTGATCACGAACGGCGGCAAGCAGGCGGTGTACGAGGCGTTCGCCGCGCTGCTCGACCCGGGCGACGAGGTGATCGTCCCGACGCCGTACTGGACGACCTACCCCGAGTCGATCAAGCTGGCGGGCGGGGTCCCGGTGGACGTCGTCGCCGACGAGACCACCGGTTACAAGGTGAGCGTCGAGCAGCTGGAGGCGGCCCGCACCGACCGGACGAAGGTGCTGCTGTTCGTGTCGCCGTCCAACCCGACCGGCGCCGTGTACTCGCGCGACGAGGTCGAGGCGATCGGCCGCTGGGCGGACGGGCACGGCCTGTGGGTCATCACGGACGAGATCTACGAGCACCTCGTGTACGGCGACGCCGAGTTCCACTCGATGCCCGTGGTGGTGCCCGAGCTGGCCGACCGGACGCTCGTCCTGAACGGCGTCGCGAAGACGTACGCGATGACGGGCTGGCGGGTCGGCTGGATGGTCGGCCCCGCGGACGTCGTGAAGGCCGCGCAGAACCTCCAGTCGCACGCGACGTCCAACGTGGCGAACGTGTCGCAGGCGGCGGCGCTCGCCGCGGTGACCGGCGACCTGTCGGCGGTGGCGGAGATGCGCAAGGCGTTCGACCGGCGCCGCAAGACGATCGTGCGGATGCTGAACGAGATCCCGGGCGTGGTGTGCCCCGAGCCGGAGGGCGCGTTCTACGCCTACCCGTCGGTCAAGGCGCTGCTTGGTCGGGAGATCCGCGGGAAGCGTCCGGAGACGTCGGTGGAGCTGGCGTCGCTGATCCTGGAGGAGGCGGAGGTCGCGCTGGTGCCGGGCGAGGCGTTCGGCACGCCGGGGTACTTCCGCCTGTCGTACGCGCTCGGCGACGACGACCTCGTCGAGGGCGTCTCGCGTGTCGCGAAGCTGCTCTCCGAGGCCGGGTAACTGGACGGGATGCGGGCTGTTGTCACGAGCCGGCCCCGGGCGCACACGTTGCCCGGGGCCGGTCCCGTGTGGAACGGGTCCGCCTCCTTGATCCCGTTCCCGGATGTCCGGCGGGACGTCCCGCCGCGGCCCCTCTCCGCCGCGGAACGTCCCGCCGGAACGGGGTCACTGCGTTGTCTGGTTCGGCTGTGCCAGCCGCTTGGGCTGCGCCGGGCGGGTCAAGGGCGGACGCCTTCGGCGATGCGCATGAGCTGGGTCGTGACCGATCCGCCCGCGGACACCGTCACGCCGACGTCGGGCCCGGCCAGCCAGGAGATCTGGCGTCCGGAGCCGGGCAGGTCGCCGGTGAGCGCTGGCGCCCCGCGCACGGACGTGCGGCCGGGAATGCCCGTCGACTTCATGAGCTCCTGCGGTCCGGCGAGCCCGCCCTTCACCAGGACGATCTCCACCCAGCCGGCGTGCCCCCGCCACTTGCACGTCGTGGTCTTGCGCTGGGCGGTGCCCGTCACGGCGCACGGCGCGGTCGCGGCGAGGCCGTCGGGGATGTAGGTGATCCAGCTCGGCAGGCCCACGACGCCGCCGATGCCGGGCTTGCGCGGGCCGCCGTCCGGTCCGCCGGGCGGGTGGCCCCCGGGGTGCCGGGTGGCTCCCGCCCCGGGCCGTCCCTTTTCTGACGGGGGCCGGGCAGGGCCCGGGGCGGGAGGTCGTTCCGGCTGCTGGAACGCCGAGACAGTGCTCGTCGGACGTGTCGTCTCGGAGTTGCCGGCAGGTGTGGCCCGGAACGACTGATAGGTGGGCACCAGGGCGAGCGCGACGACCGAGGCGGCGACCGCGCCGGCGGCCGCGTGGATCCGCGTCCTCCTGCGCCGGTGGCGGCGCTTGACGTCCGCGACGAGCGACGGCGACGCGGACGCGCCGGCCACCTGCTCGGCCATGGCCTTCCGCAGTTCACTCTCCAGATCCATCGCTCATCTCCCCAGTGGCGCCAGGTTCTTGTCGAGGCGTTCCCGGAGCCTGGCGAGCCCCCGGGACGCCTGGCTCTTGACCGTTCCGACCGAACAGCCGAGCGCCTGCGCCGTCTCCGCCTCCGACAGGTCCTCCCAGAAGCGCAGGACCAGTACGGCCCGCTGCCGCGGACCGAGCTTGCGCAGCTCGTCCATGAGCGTCCCCCTCAGCTCGACGGCGTGGTTCGGCGAGACGGCCGGTGTCTCCGGAAGCCTCGCCATGTGGATCTCCCGTAGTACCTTCCAGCGCCGGGACCGGCTGATCACGAGGTTGACCAGGATCCGGCGGACGTAGGGTTCCGGATCGCTGCCCGCCTCCAGCCGGCCCCAGTGCCGGTAGGCCTTCTCCAGCGCGGTCTGCAGGATGTCCTCGGCGTCCTGCCGGGCCCCGCACATCAGTGCCGCGGTGCGCAGCAGGGCATCGCCGCGTTCCGTCACGAACTCCACGAACGACTTGTCTTCTCGACGCCCCACTGTGCTCCGTCCCGGCTAGAGCGGATCCGGCGTGTTTACCGAGAGCGGGCGGCCTCCGCGCCGGGCCGCCCGCCCGCGTCTCTCCTTCGGGCCGCTCCCGCGCGCGGCGCTCGCGCGATGAGCACCGGCGCGCGTTCGCGGCCCGGACGCGGGCGGCCCGCGTCCCTCAGGCCGCCCGCGTCTCCATATTCTTTTTGCGGCTTGTGTTAGCCGTCTGGCTGCGCCTGCGCCTGCGCGTCCCTTCCCTTACCGGGCCCGGCGGGCCTTTCCTTGCCGGGCCCGGCGGCAGGTCTCCTCCTTGCCGGACTCGGCGCAGAGGGCCTCCCGCCGGACGCGGCGCGGGGACGCAGGGCCTCCTACTGGGCCTGGCGCAGGGCGGTGGTCACGTCCTGCAGGCCACCCGCGAGGACGGGGCTGCCGTTGACGAACAGCGAGTAGCCGCTCGGGTCGAACAGCAGCACGCCGCTGCCACCCGGAGCCATCCAGCCGGCCGCCCCGGACACGGTGATCGGGGTGCCGCCGTTCGGCAGATTCAGCGCCTGCTGGAGCTGATTCTGCGTCATTCCGGCGGGCGTCTTCAGCGTTTCGACGGTGATCCACTGGCCGGCCGGGCCGGTCCACTTCTGCGTGACGGCGCAGATGTTGTGCTTGCGCAGGTCAGCGGCGCCCGGAACGGTCGAGGTGTGGTGGAGGCCCTTCGTCAGCATGACGGTCTTCTCGACCGGGCCGCCGACCTTCACCGCGGGCGGCAGCTTGCTGCAGTCGAGCTTCGGCACGGCGGGCAGGCCGGGCTTGCCGGGGACGCGCGCGTCCGGCTTGGGCGCCGGGAGCGTCTTGCCGAGGTCGCCGGTGGACGGCGCGCAGGTGGGCAGGTTCTTGGGAAGCGTCTTGGCGTCCGGGGCCTTGACGCCGCCGGGCAGGTCGGTCTTCGGCAGGTTCCCGGGGACGCCGGGGTTCGGGACATTACCCGGGACGCCGGGGTTCGGGACGTTCCCGGGGACGCCCGGCTTCGGCAGCTGACCGGTCGGGACGTCGGTCTTCGGCAGCTGGCCCTGCGGGAGGTCCTTGGTGACCGGGTTCTGCTTCAGCTGCTTCTCGATCTCCTTCTTCGTCGCCGCGTCGGGGAGCTTCCCACCGGGGAGCTTCGCGCCGGGCACGCCGGGCTGGGCCGGCAGGCAGGTCGGAGGCGTGTTGGGCGCCTTGTCCGTGACCTGGCGCTCGGCCGCGGGCGCCTTGGCGCCGAGGGGCTGCGGGGTCGCGGGGTCGGAGGCGCCGGTCATCGCCCACGTCGCGCCGCCGCCCACGGCGATGGTGCCGACGGCGGACGCCGCGATCAGAGCGGCCTTCAGCGTGATCATCGTGTATCCCTTCTGCCCGTCTTCCTTGCGGGGGGTGTGCCTGTCTCTCTCTGGCGCCCCTCGTATACGCACGGTGCCGGGACGGGGTTGCACGTGATTCCAAAGTTTTTTCTGCGATGCCCATGGGCGGGATGGCCGTGGCGTGTCATGCGAGGTAGTCCGGTGTGGTGATCCTGCCGGGCCGGTGGTTCGGCGGGGCCGAAGATCCGGCAACATTGGCTCATGGAGGCCCGTACCGTTTCACCCCGCCCGGAGCACGCCCGCGTCGCGTGCGGCTCCCACCGTCCGGACGTGGCCCTGCTCCCCAAGGCGCACCTTCACCTGCACTTCACGGGATCGATGCGGCATTCCACGCTGGTGGAGCTCGCCGGGCTGCACGGCGTCCACCTGCCGGACGCGCTCGTCGAGGACTGGCCGCCCCGGCTGCACGCCACCGACGAACGCGGCTGGTTCAGGTTCCAGCGCCTGTACGACATCGCGCGCTCCGTCCTGCGGACGCCGGACGACCTGCGCCGGCTGCTCCGCGAGACCGCCGAGGACGAGGCGGCCGAAGGCTCGGGCTGGCTGGAGATCCAGGTGGACCCGAGCGGCTACGCGGCGCTGTTCGGCGGGCTGACCCCCACCGTCGAGCTGGTGCTGGACGCGGCGCGGGAGGCGTCGGACGCGTCGGGCGTCGGCATCGGCGTCGTGATCGCGGCGAACCGGACCCGGCACCCGCTCGACGCCAAGACGCTCGCGCGGCTGGCCGTCCGGTACGCGGACAGGGGCGTCGTCGGGTTCGGGCTGTCCAACGACGAGCGGCGGGGGCGGGCGTACGACTTCGAGGGCGCGTTCCGGATTGCGAAGCGCGGCGGACTGCTGTCCGTGCCGCACGGCGGCGAGCTGCTCGGACCGGCGAGCGTCCGGGAGTGCCTGGAGACGCTGGACGCCGACCGGATCGGCCACGGGGTCCGCGCGATCGCCGACCCTTCGCTCGTGGCGGCGATCGTCGAGCGAGGCGTGACGCTGGAGGTCTGCCCGGCGTCGAACGTGGGCCTCGGGGTGGCGGCGACGGCGTCGGAGGTCCCGGTGCGGCGGCTGTACGAGGCGGGCGCGTCCATCGCGCTGGGCGCGGACGACCCGCTGCTGTTCGGTTCGCGGCTGGCCCGGCAGTACGACCTCGTCCGCACGGAGCACGGCTTCTCCGACGCGGAGCTGGCGGACCTGGCCCGCCAGTCGATCACGGCGTCGGCGGCGCCCGACGCCGTCCGAGGACGACTCCTCGCCGGCGTCGACGCCTGGCTCAACGACTGATCCTTACGCCCGGCCGAATGGGTTCGCCCTGTTCGGTGGGTTGGTTTGGTGGTTTGGTGGGTTTGGTTCGGAGGGTTGGTGGGTGCTTCAGGTGGTGAGGCCTTCGATGAGCAGTAGGACGCCGAAGATGGCGAACCCAGCGGACGCGCCGTACTTGATGACCCGCTCGGGGAGCTTCCTGCCGAGGATCTGACCGACCACGATGGCGAGCGCGTCGGCGGCGACCATGCCGACCGTCGAACCGGCCCACACGCCGGTCAGCGCCAGGAATCCGCCGTTGTCGGCGGCGAGGGTGACGGTGGCGAGCATCGTCTTGTCGCCCAGTTCGGCCAGGAAGAACGCCGCGCCGACGGCCAGGATCGCCGAGCCCGTGGCGTGCCGGGCGCGGTCGCGTTCGGTGTCGTCCAGTTCGTCGCCGCGCAGCGTCCACAGCGCGAAGCCGAGGAACGCCAGACCGGCGAGGATCGAGATCGGGCCGGTCGGGAGCGCGGCCCCGAGCGCGGCGCCAAGGGCGACGCTCGCCAGGTGGACGATCGCGGTCGCCGCGGTGATGCCGATCAGCACCGGGAGCGCCCGGAATCGGGTGGCGAAGGTCATGGCCATGAGCTGGCTCTTGTCGCCCAGCTCGGCGACGAAGATCACGGCCATGCTGATGAGGAAGGCGGACACCGGTTCCCTCTCGCTCGGATGCCGAGCGGAGGGCGGGAGCTTCTGGGAGCATCGGCCTCGGCCCGGCATGGGAATACTTTTCATCCGGCCTGTCCGCGCCAACATGGCTCGTTCGCGCCGACCGAGGATGAAAAGTGTTCATTGCCAGGCCGAAGGTCTCGTCCGCCCGGATCGGGACCGGGCCCGCGTGACCGGGCGCCACAGGCGGCGCCAGTATGTCGATGCACGCGATTGGGACTACTCCCCCTCGACGTTTCGACACTATCAAGCGCTGGTCAGAGTCCCGCTGTTCGAAACGTCACACACGGAGTCGGGGAGCCGGCCCCGAGGCGGAGGCCACCCCGGGGTGCAGCGCACGCACGCCAGGGCGGGCGGACGGTGCTCGGAGGTTAGAGGGTTACGCCGATGAGGACTGGTTCGTTGACCAGGTCGACGCCGAACGCGGCGCGGACGCCGTCGCGGACCTCGCGCGCGAGGGCCAGCAGGTCGGCGGTGCTGGCGCCGTCCGGGTTGGTGAGGGCCAGGGTGTGCTTGGTGGAGATCCGCGCGGGTCCGAGGGTGTGGCCCTTGGCGAACCCGGCGTGGTCGATGAGCCACGCGGCGGACGTCTTGACTCGTCCGCCGGTCTCCGGGTAGCGGGGGAACGTCACGTCCGGGCCGAGGCGTTCGGCGACGCGGCGTTCCAGGTCGGCGAGCTGGACGGGCTCCAGGATCGGGTTGGTGAAGAACGATCCGGCGCTTCGCGTGTCGGGGTCGGCGGCGTCCAGGACCATGCCCTTGCCGCGGCGCAGTTCGAGGACGGCGTCGCGCGCCTCCTTCAGCGTCACCCTGTCCCCTGGCTGGACGCCGAGTTTGCGCGCCAGCTCCGCGTAGGCGATCGGCTGCGATTCCTCGGTCTCGCGTAGCGCGTACGTCACGTCCAGGACGACGTACCGGTCGTGGCCTTTGAAGGCGCTGTGCCGGTAGGTGAACCGGCAGGCGTCGCGGTCGAGGGCGATGTGGGCGCGGGCGTGCCGGTCGTAGGCGCGGACCTCGACGATCGTCTCGCTGACGTCCTGGCCGTAGGCGCCGACGTTCTGGATCGGCGTCGCGCCGACGCGGCCGGGGATGCCGGACAGGCACTCGACGCCGGCGAGGCCGTCGGCGACGCAGCGGGCGACGAAGGCGTCCCAGTCCTCGCCCGCCTGGACGCGGACGTGGACCCTGTCGCCGTCGGCGCCGACGCGTTCGGCGCCCCGGGTCCCGACATGGACGACGGTGCCGGGGAACCCCGCGTCGGACACGACCAGGTTGCTGCCGCCGCCGAGCACGAGGACGGGTTCGCCCGCGTCGTCGGCCGCGCGGATCGCGGCGACGAGCTCGGCCTCGGTCGTCGCCTCGACGAAGCGCCGGGCGGGTCCGCCCAGCCGAAGCGTGGTGTATCCGGCCAGGTTCACCTCTTCAGCGAACACCGCCACGTCGTCCTTCCCCTCCCGTACGTGCCCCGCGACGGTCAGGCGAGCCTGACGACCGCCTTCGCGCGAGTGAGGACCTTCTGCCCCTCCGACCTGGCGGTGAGCGCCACGACGACCTTGTTGTCGTCGAGTTTCTCCTCCACCTTGCCGCTGATCTCCAGCGCCGCGCCGCCCTCGTCGGGGACGACGACCGGCGAGGAGAACCGTACCCCGTAGTCCACCACGGAGCCCGGGTCGCCGGCCCAGTCGGTGACGTACCGGCCGCCCTGCGCCATCGTGTACATGCCGTGCGCGATCACGTCCGGGAGACCGACGGCCCTCGCGGCTGACTCGCGCCAGTGGATCGGGTTGAAGTCGCCCGACGCGCCCGCGTACATGACGAGGTCGGCGCGGTCGATCGGGTACGTCCGTGCGGGGATCTCGGTTCCGACCTCGACGTCTGCGTACTTCACGGTGGCGGTCATCAGGCCCCTCGCTCCACGATGGCGTTGTAGGACTTGCAGATCAGCTCGCCCTCGACGCTCCGGACGTCGGTCTCGAGTGTGAGCTTCTCGTTGCTGCCGATCGACTTGATCTCGGTGATCGTGGTGGTGCAGGTGACGACGTCGCCGGCGCGGAGCGGGCGGGTGTACTCGAACCGCTGCTCGCCGTGGACGACCATCGCGTAGTTGAGCCCGAGGTCGGGGTCGGCGAAGCCGACGTCGCCGAAGGCGACGACGATCGGGAAGGTGGGCGGCGCGATGACGTCGGGGTATCCGGCCGCCTTGGCCGCGTCCTGGTCGCGGTAGAGGGGGTTGGGGTCGCCGATGGCGTCCGCGAACTCGCGGATCTTCACCCGGTTGACCTCGTACGGCTCGGTGGGCGGGAAGGTCCGCCCGATGAAATCACGGTTGAGTGCCATGCAGTCCCGTCCCTCCAGGGTCGAACCGGACTCCGCGCCGCCCGGTCCGGTTCGTCTCGGACGGACGGTAACAGAACGACGTTCAGCCCGCCCTCGCGGGTCTCGCCGGCGAGGACGGGCTGATCGAGTCGGGGCAAGCGTGCGAAGAAGCAGCCGCTTCGCGGGCCGTCGAAGGCCCGCTCAACCGTCGGGGTTTCCCGGTGCTAGCGGGTTTCCCGGTGCGGACGGTGGGTCCGGCAGTTGGGGCAGTACTTCTTGATCTCAAGGCGGTCCGGGTCGTTGCGCCGGTTCTTCCGCGTGATGTAGTTGCGGTGCTTGCACTCCTGGCAGGCCAGCGTGATCTTCGGCCGGACGTCGGTGGCAGCCACGATGGAGTGCCTTTCTGGGCTAAGGGACAGGAACGTGCGGACGTCGGTCGCCCGGAGCGGACGGCCGGCGGATCGACCCAGGCCCGCCCACCTCCGGTACGGAGGTGAGAGACATGGGTAGTAGCGAGGGCCGGACTTGAACCGGCGACACAGCGATTATGAGCCGCTTGCTCTGCCTGACTGAGCTACCCCGCCGCGATGGTCGGTGTGGACCGGATTGCAAGGATACCGGATGCTCACCGAACCCTGGAAACACGAAAACCCGGTTCACGATCGGGATTCGGTTTCGAGGGCTCCCCCGAACCGTCCCCCAGGCTAGCGGGTGAGCCGATGACCTGCGAAACGTCGGACTGGAACCGGTGGGACGGTACCACAGGCCCCTGTATGGAGCGAATCCGGGCCAGTCGGACCCTCGTCCGGACCTTCGTCGGGCGTCCGGCCGGGACCTCGGCCGGTCGGGCTGTCGGCCGGTCGGGCTGTCGGCCGGTCGGGCTGTCGGCCGGTCGGGCTCTCGGCCAGCCGGGCTCTCGGCCAGCCGGGACCTCGGCCGGTCGGGTGCTTGGAACGACGAAGGCCGCCGTCCTGATTCGGATGGCGGCCGGAATGCCGTGAGCCCCTTTACGGAATCGAACCGTAGACCTTCTCCTTACCATGGAGACGCTCTGCCGACTGAGCTAAAGGGGCCTGCGCCGTTCGCGCAGTGAAACCATACACGGCCTGAGCTGATGGTGCGAACCGGTTTGGGGCCCCCGCGTCCGCGCTGATCAGCGCATCAAGTCGCGGGCGATGAGCCGTCCCCTACCCCCGGGCAGATGGACTAGAAGCGGACCAGTACCGCGGTGGCGTCGTCGTGGCGTTTACCTCGGGCCCCGTCCGCTGACGCCTCCGCCTCCCTGGTTCTTCTGACCAGTTCGCGCGGGCCCTCCTCGTCCAGGAGACGGAGCAGGTCGTCCCAGCCCATCTGGCCGAAGCGCTCCACCAGCCTGGACGCGCCGTCGCTCAGTACCGCCGCCCGTCGCAGGCCCGCCACCGGCACCTCGCCGGTCAGGCCCTCGTACGCGGCCTCCGGTTTCGTGCTCGCCACCCAGAACCCGCCGGGGCTGTTCCGCGACTTCCGGACGCCTTCGAGCGTGTAGCTGGGCAGATGATCGACGCGGTCGTCCCGGAAGACCCGGACCTCGCCGACGTCCACCACGATCGGCGAATCGGCCAGGACGAACCACTCCACCGCGTCGCCGCGTCGCCGCAGCAGCGACACCGTCGCCGACGGGCTGTCCGGGTTTTGGAGATCGCACGTCCTCGTGTGCGCCTCGCCCGTCACCTTGATCGCCTCGGCCACCAGGTCGGGGAGCGGCTTGCCGTCCTCCAGCGCCAGCAGCGCCGCGATCCGTCCGCCCAGCCTGCGGACGAGCCACGCCGGGTCGTGGCGGCATCCGCTGTCGACCCCCGCGGGGGCCGTCGCCCCGTCCAGCAGCACGACCCACCCGGGGCCGGCCGCGACGAAGTCCTCGTTCTCCCGTCCCGGAGTCGCCTCACTCACATAACTCACCTGCACAGATGCAGGTCTACCCGGTGAACCGCGCCTACGGGGACAGGTAGACCAAACCCTCACCCCGCGTCCCGCGGACCTGCCCCGCTCAGGTATTGACGCACGCCGTGGCGCCCGCGGACCTCGCGTGGGAGGGATCAGGGCTCGCCGAGGACGGCCCTTCTCTCCTCGGCGATGATGGACCCGACGTCGAGGTCGTAGTTGCAGAGGATGACGCCGATCCAGTCGCTGTCGCGATAGAACGTCCAGTTGGTGTTGCCGCCCGCGATTCCGCCGCCGTGCCCGACGAGCCGCTGGTCGTGGGAAATGCTGGCCACCGGGCCGTAGGCCGCGAACCCCGCCGTTTCGCGGCCGGAGTCGCCCAGTGGCTTTCTCGGGAATTTCATGCCCATGAACAGTTCGGTGTGGGCGCGTCCGGCCAGCTTGCCGCTTTCCAGCGCGAACGTGAACCTGACCAGGTCGGACGCCGTTGAGAAGGCTCCTCCACCGCCCGAGCCGATGAAGGCGCGGGCCGCGTTGCTGCCATTCCCGCCGTTCAGGACCGCGCCCGCGTCGAGATTCCGGACGCCGTCGACGCGTGAGCCGTCCTCCTGGTAGATGTAAGGGTGGGCGATCCGTTTGTTGGTCAGCCAGTCGGGACGGGTGTAGTACGCGGTGCTGGTCATCTTCGCGGGCGCAAAAATGTTGTCGGCTACGTACTTGTGGAAGGACTTCTCTGTAGACACCGTCGCGACGAGTTCTCCGAGGATGGAGAAGCCGACACTGCTGTAGGAATGCTGGGTGCCAGGGGTGAACATCGGCTTCGCCTTGCGATGGCCTTCACTGCGGAGCCGCATCTCCTCCTCGACGCTGTTGGTGACGCGCTTGTCGTCGCCTTCGCCGGGAAGGATGTGGTTCGCCAGCCCCGACGTGTGCGTGAGCAGCTGGTGGACGGTGACGTGCTTGGCGACCTCCTCCGGATAGCCGTCCAGGTAGGTCCCCAATGGCTCGTGGAACTTGATGGCGCCTTTCCGCGCGAGCTGGACGACCGCCAGCCCGGTGAACGTCTTCGCGGTCGAGGCGAGGTTGTAGATGGTGTCAGCCCTGTTGGGTGCGGATCGCTCCTTGTCGGCCATGCCATAGGCCCTGGCCAAAACGGGACGGCCCCGATAGGCGAGCAGCACCGTCCCGGAGAACTCGTCCTGGTCGGCCAGTCGCTTCAGGAACCGGTCATAGGCGCCGCCCGGCCGCGGACCGTTGTGCGATGTTCCCGCGGCCGCCTCCGCCGTTTCCGAGGACGACGCCAGCACACCGCCCGTGGCCAGGGGCAAGGCGCCGAGAAGTCCGAGCGTGAAACGTCGCGAAGGCTGCAAAGGCTGCAAAGGCTGCGAATCCGTTGACTTCCGGTGTAGAGCCATGCGCATGTCTCTTCCATTCGGGGATGGAACAGCAACAACGCCACATGCAACACACCGTCACGTTTCTTCCCCGTTTCCGAGGCGTGGGGAACCCGCTGAGCTTTGGCGGGGCGGCGCTTTGGCGGGGCGGGGTGCGGTGTCAGGGCTGGGTTCGGGGCTCGGGGAGGGCTTTGATCAGGGCGGCCGGGTCGTCGGCGAAGAAGCGGATCGTCCGGACCGTGGCCCGACCGCCCAGGGGACGGACGGCGACGATCGGCTCGCTGAGTTCCACGACCACATTCGTCTGCGCCGAAACCGCCACCGACAATCTGTCGTCCTTCACCTTGACCATGCCGCTCTCATTGAAATTCCGCGCGAGCCGCACCGACGAGATCAGGCCGCGTGGAACGCGCAGGTCGAAGAACGCCCCGTACCGGACGCGCAGTTCCTCGTCCGACACCACGTGGGGCCGGGTCACGCACGCCGCGACGATCGCCACCACGACCAGGATCGAATACAGATCGACCACCAGGACCACCGTGCGCAGTCCCTCGGCCGCGCCGATCCCCCGCAACAGCAGTTCGGCCACGGCGGCCTCCACGACCATCGCGAACAGAAACGCCAACTGGAAGGTCAGCTGCCCGCCCGCGTACGGCAGACCCGTCGCCCCGGGCGGCACTCCGTGCCGGCGACGCACCAGCAGGAGGCCGACGCTGACCAGGCCCTTGAAGTCGAACGCCATGAGCCTGCGGACCCGTTCCGGCACCAGCCGGTCGACGCTCCGGAAGGCGGCCCACCATCCGGCGCCGTCCCGCCGCCGCTCCCGCACCAGGAGGCCCGCGGCCGCGACCTCCAGCACGATCACCGCCGCGACCACGGCCTCGGCGGCCAGAACCACGGAACGCGGCAACGGAACACCGGCCACGAGCAGGACGACGAGCATCAGCTCGGCCGGCGCCACCCCGTACAGCGCGGCCCGCGCGATCCTCAGCACGCCCGGTCCCGCAGCATCGTCAGGACCGTCCGGAAGACCTCGCCCTGCGCGGCAGGCATCTCGTCCAGCCACCCGCCGCGCGGGCCCTCCGCGACCATGAGGTCCGCGAGGGCCGCCGGCAGAAGGTCCACCAGATCTTCGGCGATCCCCGTGATCCGCGGATCGTCCGCCGCAGCGTCGGCGATCTCGTCCAGGCGCGCGTAGAGCCGTTCCGCTCGCGCCACCGCCTCCGGCTCGGTCAACGGCCGCAACATCGCCGCGAAACCGGGTCCCGCCACGGTCTCGACCAGCGCCAGCATCCCCCGGTCCGCCTCGGCGAACCGCGAACCGCTCGGCAGCCCCCGCAGGACGTCCGCCATCTCCGGCGAGACCGCCGAGTCTGCGCCCAGGTCCGCGTCCGCCGGCAACGCCGCCAGCCTCGCCCTGCGCGCCGCGATCGCCTCCTGCTGCCTGGCCAGGTCCGCGTCCAGCTCGGCCAGCACCTCGCGCAGGTCCCGTCCCCGCTCGTCGGCGAGGACGTCCCGGATCTCGTCCAGGGCCAGCCCCAGCTCCGCCAGCCTCCGCACCCGGGCGAGCACGACGGCGTCCCGCAGCCGGTACTCGCGGTACCCGTTGGCCAGGCGCGCGGGCTCGGGCAGCAACCCCAGATGGTGGTAGTGCCGCACGGTCCGGGTGGACACTCCGACCAGCGCGGCCAGCTCGCCGATGCGCATGCGCCCATTTAAGACGTTGACGCTACGTCAATCTCAAGCGCGCCTTCGGCGGACCACCTGGTCCGCTGTTCGAGTGAGTTTCGGACATGGGCAGTGGGCCACTGAAGTCAACCCTGAACTGGGATGATCATTTTTCGGTCAGACCTGGCGGCCGATTCCGGACAGCGATCTTTGTAACCCGGGCCGCCGCATACCCCGGCCGCCGTCACCGGCCGGCACGTCACCGGCGATCGGCGGTTGCCGGTGTTTTTGCAGGTCAGGGGCCGATTTCTAGGCATGCTCGGCGGGCTGCTGGCCCAGAGAACCTTGGCTGGACGCCCCCGGCGCGAGGACCATCGTCCGGCTGACCATGACCGTCCGACCTCACTCGCCACATCCCGTTCATCTGCGGCTTTACCCATCAGAAGTGGCAAACCTTCACAATGAGCCCGTACTGGTCACCGGCGCCGCGTTCCGCGCGCCACCCTCAGCGGCGAACGGGAGAGGAGCGTGTTCCGTGGTGCATCGGGGCCGGCGGTCGCGTGTCGTGGCGGCCATCGCCGTCGCGCTGTCCGGCCTGGTCATCGCTGTTCTCCTGGTCGTGCTGGCCTTCCGGGAGCACCCGGCCACCGCCGCCCCGCCCGCGCGCGCCACCGCCGCTCCGCCCGCGCGCGCCCCCGGCGCGCCGACCGACACCGGGCCGGGCCCTGCCGCAACCACCACCGCACTGCCGCGTTCGGTACCGCTCCGTCTGGACGTGCCGCGGATCGACGTCCGGACACCGCTGATGAAGCTGGCCAAGAACCCGGACCAGACCGTCGAGACGCCGCCGCTCGCCCGGGCCGGGGAGGCCGGGTGGTACCGGCTCGGCGCCGCGCCCGGCAGCCGCGGCGCGGCCGTGATCATCGGGCATGTGGACACGGCCACCGGCCCGGCGGTCTTCGCCCGGCTGCGCGACCTCCGTCCCGGCGACCGCGCGGACGTGCTGCGCGCCGACGGCCGCACCGCCGTGTTCCGCATCGACTCCGTCGAACGCGTCGGCAAGAACCGGTTCCCCACCGGGCGGGTCTACGGCGATCCCGGCCACGCCGCGATCCGGTTGATCACCTGCGGCGGACGGTTCGACCGCCGCGCCGGCCACTACGCCGACAACGTCATCGCCTTCGGTCGTCTGGTACGCATCATCGGCACGGGGGCGCGCTGACATGCACCCCGACTTCGGGCGCGAGGCCCCGCGCCCGCCCACCGGGCACCATCTGGGACGCCACCGGTTCTCCCGGCTGCCCGAGCACCATGGACGCCACGGCGCGCCGGTCCCGCCGGCCGTGCCGAGCCCGGGGCACCTGACGTCCACGGCGGCGTGGGGGTCCGCCTCCCCGACCGCGACGATCCCGGACCGGATGGCGCCCCCGGTCGCGCCCCGGCCGCCACGGCACCGGCTCGTCTCGCCGCCGCCTTCGCCTTCACCTTCACCTTGGCTTCCGGCTCCGTCTTCGTCTTCGTCTTCGCCTTCGCCTTCGTCTCCCGTCCGTCCGCGACCGGAGCCCGCACCGCCGAGGGTCCACCGCAACGACCGGGACGGCCGACTAGACCTTCCGCCCCTCCCCGCGGACACGATGCGGGTGACGGTGCTGATCCCGGCGCACAACGAGGCGAAGCAGATCACCGAGACGATCGCGTCGCTGCGCCGGCAGGAACGCCCGCCGGACCACATCGTCGTGATCGCGGACAACTGCACCGACGCCACCGCCGCGTTCGCGCAGCTCTGCGGCGTCGAGATCGTCGGCACGCGCGGGAACGAGCACAAGAAGGCGGGCGCGCTGAACCAGGTCCTCGACCGGCTCCTGCCGATCTTCGGCCCGGACGACGCGATCATGGTGATGGACGCCGACTCGGCGCTCGACCCCGGGTTCATCCGGCACGGCGTCGGCTACCTCGCGACCGGCCGCTACGCCGCCGTCGGCGGGACGTTCACCGGCAAGCCGGGCGGCGGAGCGGTCGGCATGTTCCAGCGCAACGAGTACGCCCGCTACGCCAGGGACGTCCGAAGGCTCCAGGGCAAGGCGCTGGTCCTGACCGGCACGGCCACCCTCTTCCGCGCCACCACCCTCCAGGAGGTGGTCGCCGCCCGCCGGGGACGCCGCCTTCCCGGCCTCCCGCACGTCTACGACGTCCGCGTCCTGACCGAGGACAACGAGCTCACCCTGGCGATCCTGCACCTCGGCTTCCGCATCCTGTGCCCCAAGGAATGCACCCTCACCACCGAGGTGATGCCGACCTGGCGAGAACTGGCCCAGCAGCGGCTTCGCTGGAAGCGCGGCGCCTTGGAGAACCTCCTCGACTACGGCTGGACGCCGATCACCCGCCCCTACTGGGGACGGCAGCTACTCTCCCTGATCGGCATCCTGGTGATCACCGCCTACCTGTCGTCGCTCGTCTATTCGGCGGTCTGGCTGGGCGGCATCCAGATCAGCCCTGTGTGGGCCGGCGTCACGGTCATCTTCATGGTCGAGCGGGTGGTCACCGTCCGGCGGCGCGGCCCCGTCCAGATGGCCCTCGCCGGCGTCATCGTCGTCGAAATGATCTTCGACGTCTTCCTCCAGATCGTCCAGGCCCGCGCCTTCTGGCAGGCCGCCTGGCGCAAAGAAAGGAAATGGTAGGCATGTACAACACTCCCCCCGTCGGCGGCGTGGCCGCCGGCTTCGGCGGCGCCGCGGCGGCCTCGCCCTGGCTCGGCCTCCAGGCCCTCTGGATCGGCCTGGCCCTGTTCACCCTCGTCTCCGCGACCCTCGCCGTGAAGCGAATCCTCCCCACCCGCAAGAGCTAACCAAAAAAGGCCGGGGCCCCACCGCCCCGGCCTTCCCAATAGGTTCGCCACCATTTCTGAACTGTCAGACGGTGACTGCGGCAATGGCGACGAACAACTCCTCACCGCTCTCCAGCTCAACACTGAACATGCCCGTCTCGTCCTCCACGATCTCCGTTCCGACGGCCCCAGGGAAACCCGCAGCGGCCTCAACGAGATGGTTACGCAGCGCAACAATCGTGTCCTTAGCCACGAACTCTCCTCCCAGACGACTGAAAAAGCCCCACACCCCAGATCCTCCCGCACTCTCAAGAGCCCGCGCACCCGTCCAAGGACCGCCCTCAGCCCGGTACCGGCTCCATCCACACCAGCAGGTCCCTGTTCGCCCTCGAACCCACGCAAACGATGCCGCCCCCCGCGGAGCCCCGCAGTCATCTGACTGAGCACCGCAAACCGCGGCGACTACTGAAGGTCCTGCGCCTCAAGCGCTTTACCGAAACCGAACAGCAAAGCTCGTGGCCTTTGACGGGCTCCAAACGCCGCCATTCTCGACGACTCAGGACCGGAGGCCCGCACCCATCCAGCCCAGCCCGTATGCCCTGTCAGTGGTGCCTGCTGGAATGCGGGGATGAGCGATTCCCCTCAACTGGTCACACAGCTGCTCAAGGCAGTGGTCGCATACACATGGTTCTTCGAGAGCTGCGACGAGACGGTGGTGGACGACGACACGGCGATCGAGCAGCAGGAGTACGCCGGTTACCTCCTCAACCAGCTCTCCGACGCGGACAAGCAACGGGTTGCCGACGAGCTGACAGCCCTGGCAGCGCGTGAGACGGACCAGGTGTACCGAGAGTTCATGGAGACATTCGCCTTCGCCATGGGCCTGGCGGCGTCCGAGAACGAATGAAGCAGCGACACGCCCCCGCGGCCTCCGGGGCAAGGGCCAGAACGAGAACAGCCCCCGCCCGCACACACGGGCCAGAGGCTGTTTCTGGTGGGGTGGCGGGTCCAGGATTCGAACCTGGGTAGGCTAAGCCGACGGATTTACAGTCCGCTCCCATTGGCCACTCGGGCAACCCGCCGTGGCGTCGCTGTCGCGACGGCACTGGAAAGGATAGCGGACGGTGGGGGCGGGTGTGACATCGAGCCGGGTGTGGGCTTGATCGTCGGGCGCTAGGCTCTCTGGATCGTGAACAGCGCTGGTTAGGGGATGTGTGCGATGGCAGCCGACAGTTCTTTTGACATCGTCAGCAAGCTCGACCGGCAGGAGGTCGACAACGCGTTGAACCAGGCCGCCAAGGAGGTGGCGAACCGATTCGACTTCAGGAACGTGGACGCGGGGATCAAGTGGTCGGGGGAGTCGATCGAGGTCCAGGCGAACACGGAGGAGCGGGCGAACGCCGTGCTGGATGTGTTCAGGGACAAGCTCGTCAAGCGGGGGATCTCGCTGAAGGCGATCGACGCGGGCGAGCCGAAGCTGTCGGGGAAGGTGTACAAACTGGGCGTGGCCCTGAAGGAGGGCATCGCCCAGGAGGACGCCAAGAAGATCAGCAAGATCATCCGGGACGAGGGGCCGAAGGGCGTCAAGGCGCAGATCCAGGGGGACGAGCTGCGGGTCAGCTCGAAGAAGAAGGACGATCTGCAGCAGATCATCGCGCTGCTGAAGGGCAAGGATCTGAGCGTCGCCCTCCAGTTCGTCAACTACCGGTAGGACGTGGGGAGCGCGCCGGCCCCATCCCCCGCAGAAGTGGCCGGCGCGCTCTCGTGTGTTATGACGCGGCCATGTCCGGGATGGTTCGGCCGAATTTGTCCCGGTTCTGAGCGGGGTCGGGTCAGCGGCGGTGGCCGGCCATGCGCTCCAGGCGGGCGATGCGCTCGGCGGTCGGGGGGTGGGTGGAGAAGAGGCGGCCTATGCCGGCGCCCGTGAAGGGGTTGGCGATCATCAGGGCGCTGGTGGTGGCGAGTTCGGGGTCCTGCGGGAGCGGCAGGGCCTGGGTGCCGGCGTCGATCTTGCGGAGGGCGGCGGCCAGGGCGAGGGGGTCGCCGGTGAGGCGGGCGCCGGCGGCGTCGGCGGAGTACTCGCGGGTGCGGCTGATCCCCATCTGCACGACGGCGGCGGCGACCGGGCCGAGGACGAGCATCAGCAGCGCGCCGAACGGGCCGGGGCCCTCGTCGTCGTCGGAGCGGCCGATCGGGATGAAGATCGCCAGGTGCGAAAGGTAGGTGATCACGGTGGCGATGGCGGCGGCGACGGACGAGATGAGGATGTCGCGGTTGTAGACGTGGGAGAGTTCGTGGCCGAGGACGGCGCGCAGTTCGCGTTCGTCCAGCATCTGGAGGATGCCGCGGGTGCAGCAGACGGCGGCGTTGCGCGGGTTTCGGCCGGTGGCGAACGCGTTGGGCTGGCGGGTCTCGGAGACGAACAGGCGCGGCATCGGCTGGTGCGCGGACGTCGCCAGTTCGCGGACGAGCCGGTACAGCACCGGCGCCTCGACCTCGCCGACCTGGTGCGCGCGCATGGAGCGGAGCGCGATCCGGTCGCTGAACGCGTAGGCGACGCCGTTGGTGGCGAGCGCGATGACCAGCGCGATCGTCAGGCCGGCGCCGCCGCCGATCACCCATCCGGCGGCGAGCATCAAGGCCGACAGCGAGCCGATCAGCGCTGCCGTTTTGACGCCGTTGAACTGCACTTCCGCATGCCTCCCCGTTGGCTCCCGCACGAACATCAACGGTTTGACCTGGGTTAACGTTCCCGCTAGGTGGCTTGGGTCACCGTCTGTAGGACGATTTGCGGGGCCGTTGAGAGTACAAGCGCGGCGGTCGCGGTTGCGGTGATGGCGGCGCGGACGGGCAATCCGGGCGCCGGGTCGTACGCCGGGCCCGTCCCCGGGGACGCCTCGGGGGTGAACAGCCGGACGGCCCAGACGAGGTAGTAGTACAGGCCGATCACCGTGTTGATCGCCATCACGACGGCCAGCCAGGTGACGCCGCCCGCGACGGTGGCGCGGAACACGACGACCTTGGCGAACAGGCCCATGACGCCGGGCGGGAGGCCGGCGAGGCAGATGAGGAAGAACGCGAGGG
Organism: Actinomadura sp. 9N215; assembly: GCF_044326345.1. Classification (NCBI taxonomy): domain Bacteria; kingdom Bacillati; phylum Actinomycetota; class Actinomycetes; order Streptosporangiales; family Thermomonosporaceae; genus Actinomadura; species Actinomadura sp. 9N215. The sequence continues at coordinate 119,612 of NZ_JBIRBA010000017.1, forward strand.
CGGTGGCGACGGCGGGGCTGCGGCGGGCGAGGCCGCGGTAGTCGTCGAGGGTGTCCCAGGACGGGGTCAGGGGTGCGTTGCGGCGGCGGAAGCCGATCACGACGGCGAACGCGCCGAGGTTCATGACGGCGTACAGCGCGACGTAGGCGGTGGTGGCGGCGACGGCCTCCGGGAGCCGGTCGTCGCCGACGGAGAGCGGCGCGAGCATGTAGCCGGACTGGGCGACCGACGACCAGGCCAGGAGGCGGATCGCGGTCCGCTGGCGGAGGGCGACCAGGTTGCCGATGGTCATGGTGAGCGCGGCGAGGACGGCGATCACCGGGCCCCACACGTGCGCGTAGGCGGGCAGGCCCAGGGCCAGGACGATCGCCAGGCCCGCGAACCCGGCCGCCTTGGAGACGACGGAGAGGAACGCGGCGACGGGCAGCGGGGAGCCCTGGTAGACGTCCGGCGCCCAGAAGTGGAACGGGACGGCGGCGACCTTGAACGCGAACCCGGCGAGGACGAGCACCGACCCGGCGGTGGCGACCGGGTCGAGGTCCGAGGGGAGCCGGGAGAGCGCGGGGGCGATGCGGTCGAGGTGCATGGCGCCGGTCGCGCCGTACACGAGGCTGATCCCGAACAGCATCACCGCCGTGGAGACCACGGAGACGAGGAACAGTTTCAGCGCGGCCTCGGACGCCGTCCCGTCGTAGCGGCGCAGCGCCACCAGCGCGAACACCGGCAGGGAGAGGGTCTCCAGCGCGACGAGGAGGAGGACGAGGTCGCGCGCGGCGACGAGGGTGAGCGCGCCGATGACGGCGGCGAGCAGCAGGAAGTGGTACTCCCCCGCCGGGATCTTCGAGTCGGTGATCTCCTGGAGGGACAGCAGCACGACGACCACGGCGGCGCCCAGGACGATGCCCTGGAACAGGAGGGTGAAGTCGTCGGCGACGTAGGAACAGGAGCGGGGGCCGCCGCCGCGCAGGCCGTCCGGGAGGCAGAGGGTGTCGCGGCGGTCGCCGGACGCGAGGGCGACGACGGCGATCAGCGCGACGGCCAGGGAGCCGCCGCTGAGCAGGGACAGGACGCGGCGGGGCGCGTCGAACGCGTCCGCGAGGAGGAGGCCGATGGCGGCGACGGCGAGGATCAGCGGCGGCGCGATCGCCGCGTAGTCGATGCTCTGGATCATCAGCCGCCTCCGAACAGGGCGCGGACGGGCTCGGTGGTCACGTCCAGCAGGGTCTTCGGCCACAGGCCGACGAGCAGCGTCAGCGCGATCAGCGGGACCCAGGCCGCGTACTCCTGCAGGGACACGGCCGCCGGGGCGCCGCCGCGCGGCGGGGCGGCGCCGCCGGACGGGCCGTGCGTGAGCTTGGAGAGCATGCGCAGGAAGTACGCGGCGGTGAGCACCGCGCCGAGGGCCGCGACCGCCATGAACGTCACGAACGTCTCGCGCGGCAGGTCGGCGTGCGGGCGGTACGCGCCGAGCAGCGCGAGCATCTCGCCCCAGAACCCGGCGAGGCCCGGCAGTCCGAGTGACGCGACGGACGCGAACGTCAGGATGGACGCGAGCCGCGGCGACGTGCCGAGCATCCCGCCGCCGATCGCGGTCATGTCGGCGGTGCCCCAGCGTTCCTTGACCGACCCGGCCAGGAAGAACAGCAGGCTGGTGATCAGGCCGTGCGCGATGTTGCCGAAGAGGGCCGCGTTGACGCCGACCGGGGTGAGCGTCGCGATGCCGAGCAGCACGAAGCCCATGTGCCCGACGGACGAGTAGGCGATCATCCGTTTCAGGTCGCGCTGGGCGAGGCAGGCGAGCGCGCCGTAGATGATGCCGATGACGGCGAGGAGGCCGAGCCACGGGGCCCAGAACTCGGCGCCGTCCGGGGCGAGGGGCAGCGCGACGCGGATGAGCCCGTACGTGCCCATCTTCAGCAGCACCCCGGCGAGCAGCACGGACCCGACGGTCGGGGCCTCGGTGTGCGCGTCCGGCAGCCAGGTGTGCAGCGGCCACATCGGCGCCTTGACCGCGAACCCGAGGCCCATCAGCGCGAACGCGGTGACCTGGAGGCCGTGCGACAGGCCCGCCCCATGCCGGGCGGCGAGCTCGGTCATGTCGAGCGTGCCCACCTTCGCGCCGACGAGCAGCATCCCGGCGAGGAGGAGCCCGGAGCCGAGGAGGGTGTAGAGGATGAACTTGGTGGCGGCGGCGCGGCGTCCGGCCCCGCCCCACAGCATGATCACCACGTACATGGGGATCAGGACGGTCTCGAAGAACACGAAGAACAGCACGAGGTCGAGCGCGACGAACGTGCCGATCAGCCCGATCTCCAGGACGAGCAGCAGCGCGGTGAGCAGCCTGATCCGGCCGCCCTCCGGCGGGTGGCGCAGCGTGTAGAGGAAGCACAGGAACGTCAGCAGCGCGGTCAGGACGACGAGCGGGAGCGAGATCCCGTCGACGCCGAGGTGGAAGCGCAGGCCGATCGCCGGCGCCCACTCGCGGTCGACTTCGAGCTGCATCCGGGACGTGTCGCCGAAGTCGAACGCCGTCGCGGCGGAGATCGCGACGAGCAGCGTCGCGCCGGACACGGCCGTCCCGAACACCCGGACGGCGAGGTCGCCGCGCAGGAACCGGTTCGCGGGGACGAGCATCGCCAGCGCCCCGGCCAGCGGGATCGCCATCATCAGCACGAAGATCATAGGAAGATCACCACTCCGGCCACGATGACGACGACACCGGCGAGCAGTCCGGTCAGGTAGGTCTGCGCGTTGCCGTTCTGCGGTGTGCGGAGCACCCCGCCGAGGCGGCGGGCGCCGCGTCCGGCCCCGACGACGGCGCCGTCCACGCGGCGGCCGTCGAAGCTCACGACAAGGCGCGCCAAGGCCCGTATTGGCCGGACGATCGTCAACGCGTACAGCTCGTCCACGTAGAAGGCCCGTGCGAACACCGGACGGGCCGGGCCAAGCGCGCGCGCAGGGTCCAGTGCCGGGTCACGGTTCCAGATAAGGAACGCGGCTCCCGCACCGAGCGCGACCAGCAGCAGGCTCAGCAGCGCGGCCCCCACGTGCGGACGCAGTTCCTCCGCCCCGAGCCCGAAGAAACCGAGGATCGCCGCCGGGACGGCCAGCACGGCGACCGTCCACGACATGAACTTGGACGGCTCACGGATCTCGTACGAACCGCGCGGCTCTCCGAAGAACGTCATCAGCCACGCGCGCATCGCGTACGCCGCCGTCAACGCGACCGTCAGCAGCAACCCGAGGTAGACCAGCCACGCGACACCGACCGGCAGCTCCACGTTGTAGATGAACGCGTGAGACACCAGCCCGTGCTTCTGCGTGACCTCCTGTACAGGAGCGCAGGCGACCGAAGGATCGACGCCCACGCACTTCGGCGACAGGCCAGACGGGGACGGAGACAGGGACGGAGGCGGAGGCGGCGCCAGAGCACCGAAGCCCCCGCTCATGGGCGTATAGGAGAACCACCCGGAAGGCGCGGCCACGGTAGCGGACTCGCCGCCGTGCAGGGCCGAGTGCTGGGCGGCCTCGATGACGGAGTCCTTGCTGAACCAGCCGCTGAACGGCGGGACGCCCGCGAGCGCGGCCAGACCGACCGTCATCGACCAGAACGTGACGGGCATGCCGCGCCGGAGCCCGCCGTAGTGCGCCAGCATGTTGGAACCCGCCACGACGATCACGCACCCGGCGGCGAGGAACAGCAGCGCCTTGAACGCGCCGTGCGTGAGCAGATGGAAGATCGCGGCCGTGTCGGCGCCGACCGCGAGCCCGGCGGCCATCACGGCGAGCTGGCTGATCGTCGAGTACGCCAGGACGCGTTTCAGATCGTCCTGCGCGAGGGCCGCGAGCGCCGAGCCGACCATGGAGATCACCGCGACGACGCCGAGCACCACCAGCGATGCCGGTGCCGACACGAACACCGGGTACAGCCGCGCGACGACGTAGATCCCGGCCGCGACCATCGTGGCCGCGTGGATCAGGGCGCTGATCGGGGTCGGGCCCGCCATCGCGTCCGGGAGCCAGGTGTGCAGCGGGAACTGTGCGCTCTTGCCCGCGACCCCGGCGAGCAGCAGCAGCGCCGCCGCCGTCACGGTCGTGTCGGGCAGGGCCCCGGCCTTGGCCAGGATCTCGTCGATCTCGAACGTCCCGGCGCCGATGCCGAGCACCAGGATCCCGATCAGGAAGCCGACGTCGCCGAGCCGCGTGACGAGGAACGCCTTGACCGCCGCCCGCGAGTTCGCCCGGTCCTCCCAGTGGTGGCCGATCAGGAAGTACGAGCAGATGCCCATGACCTCCCAGCCCGCGTACAGGACCAGAAGATCACCGGAGTAGACCACCAGCAGCATCGCGGCCGTGAACAGCGACACGAACGCGGCGTACGACGAGTACCGCTCGTCGTCCCGCAGGTAGGCGATCGAGTACACCTGGACGGCGAGCGCCACGCAGCAGACCATGAGGCCGACGACGGCTGCGAGCCCGTCCACCTGGAGGCCGACCCGGATCGGCACCGAGCCGGTCTCGATGAGCGTGAGCGTGCCCGTCCGCGCGCCGGGGTCGCGCCAGACAATGAACGCGGCGATCGCCGCGAGGACGAGCGACGCCGCGATCGGCAGGCAGGCGAACACGGCCGGGCCGTTGCGCGACGGCGGCGTCCCGGCGCCGGGGCGGCCGCCGAGGAAGCGGGTCAGGGACGGGCCGAACAGCATCCCGGCGAACGCGGCGAGGAACGGCAGCAGGGCCACCAGCGAGGCGAGCCAGATCACGGGGCGGCCTCCTCGACGACCGTGTCCCCGGGTTCGGGCTCAGGCTCGGGCTCGGATCCGGCGGGACGCGGACGGACCGGGTCCTCCGCCAGGGCGCGGAGCCGGTCGACGTCCACCATCTGCCGGTTCCGGTACACCAGCAGGACGATCGCCAGGCCCAGCCCGACCTCCGCCGCCGCGATCACGATGGTGAACAGCGTGAGGACCTGCCCGCCGTGCAGGCGGTCCTGGTACCAGACGTCGAACGTGACGAGGTTGAGGTTCACCGCGTTCAGCATCAGCTCGACCGACATCAGGACCAAGATGGCGTTGCGGCGCGCCAGCACCCCGTACACGCCGACGGAGAACAGCAGCGCGGCGACGACCGTCGGGTAGGCGAGATGCATCAGCCGTCGCCCTCCTCGGGGCGGGCGCGGATGTCGGAGCGGGACAGGACGATCGCGCCGACCAGCGACGCGAGCAGCAGCACCGACAGCACCTCGAAGGGCAGCACCCACGTCCGGAACACGGCCGCGCCGAGCTCCTCCGCCGATCCGGCGCCCTCGCGCAGCGGCATCCGCTCGTCCCTGAACCCCATGGCCATGACCGTCACGAGGACGGCGGCGGTCGCGACGGCGACGGCCGCGGCGGCCCACCGGTTGCCGGAGTCCAGGTCGGCGGACTCGCCGATCGGCGCCCGCGTCAGCATGATCCCGAACAGCAGCAGCACGACGATCGCGCCGACGTAGATCAGCACCTGCACCCAGGCGACGAACTCCGCGGTCAGGACGAGGTAGCCCCCCGCGAGCGCGCCGAACGACACCACCAGCCACAGCGCCGCGTGGACGAGGTTCCGCGTCGTCACCACCAGGATCCCGGCCCCGACGGCGACGACCCCGAGCAGCACGAACACAACCTCCTGCCCGCTCATGTGCGCCTCCGGCGGGGCGCGGCGGCCGGGTCCGATCCGCTCATGTCCGCTCCTCGCGTGGCGGCCGGGTGGCGCGGGCGGCGGCCTTCTCCGCGGCGGCCACCTCCTTCGGCGGCTCGGCGGACGGGTCGTGCGCCTGCGGCGGCGGGACCGTCCACATCCATTCGCGGAGCCGGTCCTTCTCGTGCGTCAGCTCCGCGATGTCGTACTCGGCGTACTCGAACTCCGGCGACCAGAACAGCGCGTCGAACGGGCACGCCTCGATGCAGATGCCGCAGTACATGCACAGCGCGAAGTCGATCGCGAAACGGTCGAGGACGTTGCGCGTCCGGGCCCGTCCGCCGCCTTCGGCCGGGAGGGTCTCCTTGTGGGAGTCGATGTAGATGCACCAGTCGGGACACTCACGGGCGCACAGCATGCAGACGGTGCAGTTCTCCTCGAAGAGCGCGATGACTCCCCTGCTGCGCGGAGGCAGGTCGGGCTGCACTTCCGGGTATTGACGCGTTATGGAACGCCGCGTCATCGTTCGCAACGTGACCGCCAGCCCCTTGGCCAGCCCGCCTCCTGGTAGCCGTCCCACGCGCCCCATGATTGCGCACGATCGCCTTCGGGGGAACGCGGTCGGGTCCGCGTTCGTCGTACCAGGCGTAGGCCCCGAGGTCAGCGCGGGGGTCGCGGGCAGGGAGGGCATGTGAACCATCACGCGGACCGCCCTGGGCACCGGCCGACACAGCGGCCGACGCAGCGGCCGTACGGGCCGCCGCCCGACTGGCGGCCCCCGTATCAGGGACGGCCCGTCCCGCCCGTTCCGCCGATCCCTCCGCCGCCGCCCGCGCCGATGCCGTCCGCCGAGACGGCGCGTGGCGTCCTGTGGGCGTTCGTGCCGTTCATCACCCTCGGGTACGGGACGCCGGTCTCGTTCCTGTACGCGGCCGTACGGCGCGGGTCGTGGGGCCTCGGCGCGACGGCGGTCGGGTACGGCGCCGGGTCGGCCGCCGTCCTCACGCTGATGCAGGCCGGCAACCCGTTCCTCATGGTCTTCGGCGGGTTCATGGCGGTCATGCTGTGGATCGCGGGCACCGCGCACGCGTTCGCCGTGCGGTCGTCCGTGTTCCCCCGCGAGGTGCCGCGCAACCGGCTCAACCAGCACGCCATCGAGGTCGCCAAGTACCGCAGGACGCTGCGCGAGGAGGCCCGCGCGCTCGCCGCCGAGGACCCGGCGCTCGCCCGGGAGCTGCGGATAGGCCGTCCCGACGTGCCCCGCACCTACGACGACGGCGGTCTCGTGGACGTCAACCACGCGCCGCCGGAGATCCTCGCCGCGCTGCCCGGCATGACGCCCGAGATGGTGGAGCGGGTCGTCCGCCGCCGCGAGGAGCACAACGGGTTCGTGTCCGCCGAGGAGATGGCGGTGGACGCCGACATCCCGCCGGACGTCCTCCCGGAGATGGCCGACTTCACCATCTTCCTGCGCTGACGCATCCCGCTTCCCACGTCCCGCTCGCTTCCCGTCTTCCTGCGGTGACGGCCCGGACGGTTCAGAGGGCGACCTTGAGGACGCCGGTCAGGGCGAGCTGCGCGAGTGAGAGCGGCACCAGCCAGGCCCACGCGAGCTTCTGCAACTGGTCCTCGCGCATGCGCGGGTAGCTGACCCGCAGCCAGATCACGCAGAACGCCAGCACGCCGACCTTGATCAGCGTCCAGAGCCAGCCGAGCTCGGTGTTCAGGAACGGGCCCTTCCAGCCGCCGAGGAACAGCACCGTCGTCAGCGCGCACAGCACGACGATCCCCGCGTACTCGGCCAGCAGGAACAGCGCGAACCGCAGCCCGCCGTACTCCGTGTACGGGCCGAAGATGATCTCGGAGTCGGCGACCGGCATGTCGAACGGCGGACGGCGCAGTTCGGCGAGCCCGGCGACGAAGAACACGACGGCGCCGACCGCCTGCCAGGGCAGCCAGTACCAGCGCCACTCGTCCACGACGCCCTGCATCGACAGCGTCCCCGCGGCCATCGCCACCGACGACGCCGCGAACACCATCGGCAGCTCGTACGACATCAGCTGCGCGGCCACCCGCATCCCGCCGAGCAGCGAGTACTTGTTCGCGCTGGCCCAGCCAGCCATGATCGCGCCGATGACGCCGACGCCCATGACGGCGAGCGCGAAGAAGATCCCGGGCCCGAGGTCGAGCGCCACCTGCCCGCCGGGCCCGACCGGGATCACCAGCAGGACCAGCAGGTACGGGACGAGCGCCACGCCAGGGGCCAGTTTGAACACCCACCGGTCGGCGTCGCGCGGGACCACGTCCTCCTTCTGCACGAACTTCACGCCGTCGGCGACGAGCTGCGCCCAGCCGTGGAAGGCGCCCGCGTACATGGGGCCGAGACGGCCCTGCATGTGCGCCATCACCTTGTGCTCGGCCTGCCCGATGAGCAGCGGCAGCAGCGCGAACGCCGCGGCGACCAGCGCCAGCTTGACGGCGACCTCAAGCATCGGGCCCCTCCCCTTCCGAGCCGGCGGAAGGTTCGCTCTCCGCGTCCGCGGGAGGGGCGGCGCGGCGGCGTCCCGCGCGTTCGGCCGCGGCACCCCAGGCGCCCTCGTCGGGCACGCCCGGCGGCCGGACGCGGCGGCGGCTCGGCGCGCCGTGGCCCGATTCGCCCGGTTCCTTGGCGCCCGGCCACGGCTTGGCGACGCGGGCGGCGAGCACGAAGTCCTTGCGCAGCGGATGGCCCTCGAACCCGTCCGGCAGCAGCAGCGGGACGAGGTTCGGATGGCCCTCGAACAGCACGCCGAACATCTCCGACGTCTCCCGCTCGTGCCACTCGGCCCCGCGATAGACGCCGGTCGCCGACGGCAGGACGGGCGCCCGCTTCGGCACGCGCGTCCTGATCAGCAGATGGTGGCGGCGTTCCAGCGAGTACACGTGGACGACGACGGCGTAGCCCTCGTCCAGCTCGTCCACGCCGGTCAGCCAGTCGAAGAAGCCGCAGGACAGGTCGTCGCGGGCGAAGGTCAGCGCGTCCAGCCAGTGCTCGGGCGGCACACCGACGGCGAGGCCGCCGAACGTCTCCTCGGTGCTGATCTCGTCGCCGAAGTGGGCGGTCCAGGCGTCGGTCAGCGCCTGCTGGACGGGCTGTCCCGCCGGGTCGGCGCTCACCGGTCGCGTCCGATCTCGTCGTCGTGCCCGTCGTCGGTCAGCCCCGGGATGATCGACGGATCGTGATCGTTCTCAGCGCCCTCGTCGTCGGCCACGGGCGGGACGGGCATGGTGACGTCGTCGGCCGGATGCACGCCGGGCGGCGTCTCCGAGACGGCAGGGACGGGCCGCGTCTCGTCCTCCTCGGGCCGGACAGGCGCCGCCACCCCCTCGGCCGCAGGCTCCACGACCGGAACCTCCTCCGTCGGCCCCTCAACGGTCGGCACCTCGGCGGTCGGCGCCTCGGGGCCCTCGGGCGGCGGCTCCAGGACCGGGACCTCGGCGGTCGGGGCGTCAGGGCCTTCGGTCGGGGTTTGGGGGGCGGTGTCGCCGAGGTGCCAGACGGGCACGGTCTCGTCGTTCGGCCCCGTCCCGTCGCCGCTCTCGGGACGCTCCGTCTCGCCGTCCGCGAGGCTCCAGTCGGCGTCCGGTGTGGGCGGCGGCTGGATCGGACGCCGCAGGACGGTCGCCGAGAGCGGACGAGGCGCGGGCGGCGGCGTCACCGGTTCGCCGCCCAGCCCGTTCGAGGCGTAGCGGTCGCCGAGCGACTCGCCCGCGATCTTCTCCTGGAGGCGGACGATCCCGTGCAGCAGCGCCTCCGGACGGGGCGGGCAGCCGGGCACGTACACGTCCACCGGGATGACCTGGTCGACGCCCTTGGTCACGCAGTAGGAGTCCCAGTAGGGCCCGCCGCAGTTGGAGCAGGCGCCGAACGAGATGACGTACTTCGGTTCGGGCATCTGCTCGTACAGGCGGCGCACCGCGGGCGCCATCTTGTCGCTGACGGTGCCGGACACGACCATGAGGTCGGCCTGCCTGGGCCCCGGCGCGAACGGGATGACGCCGAGCCGGATGAAGTCGTGGCGGCTCATCGACGTGGCGATGAACTCGATGGCGCAGCAGGCCAGGCCGAAGTTGAAGACCCACAGCGAGTAGCGGCGTCCCCAGTTGAGCACGAACTTGACCGGCTTCGGCGCGAGCCGCGACAGCGGTCCCACGCTCGGCGGAGGTAGATCGATAGTGCCCACGGGAGCATTGTTACAGCCCGCCGCGATCTCGCCAGGGCCCCGGACGGATCAATCCGGACCGGACGTCCCACCACCGGACGTCCCACCCAGGAAGGACCGCGCGTCCCACCACAGGGCGTCACACCCAGGACAGCACGCCCTTCTTGCCCGCGTACGCGAGCCCGGCGGCGAGGAACGCCAGGAAGACGAACATCTCGCCGAGCGTCGTCGCGCCGTAGCCGGGGGCGGAGAAGACCGTCGCCCAGGGGAAGAGGAACACGGCGTCCACGGCGAACACCACGTACAGGTAGGCGAACACGTAGTACCGGACGTACGAGTGCGCCCAACCCTCGCCGACGGGGTCGACGCCGCATTCGTACGTGGTCAGCTTCTCGGCGGTGGGACGGTGCGGACGCAGCATCCGGTTCGCGGCGAGGCCGCCCACGACGATCCCGGCGCCGACGACGAGCAGTACGACTACGACGACATATGTGTCGAAATAGTTATGCACCAGATCCTCCTCGCCTGCGTCGTACCAAGTATCCCCCGCAACGCCGTCCGGGGGAATGTGACCGCGTACCTCCACATCCGAGGCGCGCGATGTCATGGTTTTACTGCAGACTAGGCTTGGCATTGGGGTCAGTTGACCTGGAAGGACGTGACCAGATGAGCAACCCTCCGCCGCCCCCGGGGTGGGAGTCCCCGGGCGGTGGCTCCTGGCCGCCTCCGCCGCCGCCCGCCGGCCCCGGCGGACCCGGTCCGGGCGGGCCTGGAAGCCCAGGTGGGCCCGGGGGTCCCGGTGGGATGGGCGCGCCGCCGCCACCGCCGCCCGGCGGTTTCGGCGGGCCCGGAACTCCGCCGCCGTTCTTTCCGCCTCCGCCCGGCAGCCCGATGGGCCCGGCCATGCCGCCGCCGCGGCGCGGCGGTGGCGGCGCGCTGATCGCGGCGCTGCTCGGCGGCGGCCTCGTCGTCCTGGTCATCATCGGCGTCGTGGTGTACGTGCTGGTCGCGAATGGCGGCAAGACTCCGGAGGAGAAGCTGACCGCCGCCGCCTCCACCATGTCGGCGGCGCGCGCCGTGGGGCTCAAGGGCACCTTCGGCGGCGCCGGGACGCTGACCGGTGAACTGGACGTCACCAAGGGCGGCCGCGCGGCCGGCCCCGTCACCTGGAACGGCGACCGCGTCAGTGTCCTGGCGACCGACGGCAAGCTGTTCGTGAAGGCCGACCAGGCCTACTGGAAGCGGGAGATGTCGTCCTCCGACGACGCGTTCTTCCTCACCTCCGGCGAGCAGTGGGGACGGCTGGACGCCGACGAGCTCAACATCGACTTCAAGACGCAGCTGTCCCCGGCGGCGCTGGCGGGAAAGATGCAGGCCGCGAAGACGTCGAGCGTCAAGCCGCTCAAGACGCGCTGGGCGGGCCAGAAGGCGCTGAAGTTCAGCTCGTTCTCGTCCACGATCTACATCAGCGACGAGGACGACGCGGAACTGCTGCGCTACGAGTCCACCACCCCGCGCGTCCGCGTGGACGTGACCGCGAAGGGCTCGAGCGACGCCTCGTCCATCATCTCGGAGATGCGGACGAACATCGGCGAGCTGAAGGACTCCTTCAACGGCTCGGCGCAGCCGCGGGTCTCGGAGTGGAAGCGGGGCGGCTGCAACGGCAACTCCGGCTGCACGGTCGAGGCCAAGATCCGTCCGCCGTACGACGTGGAGACGCCCGTCACGATCGACGTCCGGTTCCGGCTCACCGCCGGCACGCTGACCGGCCGGGACCTCGGCAACTGCACGACCCGCATCACGCTGACCAGCTCGACGCCGCAGTGGGCGAGCTGCCGCGTCACCAGCAGCGCGTGGTCGAGCTGGGCCAGGGGGACCGGCGGGACGTTCTACAAGCACGCGTCGTACAAGGTGATCGGCGCCACGGCCGAAGAGGTCCAGTCGATGCAGAACGGGCTCGACAGCGAGTGAGGCCGCGACCAAATCGCAGGTGACGCGCTTCGCGCGCTGATCCGGCGCCGGCCTCGCCGCCAGGGTGCCCGGCGGCGCTCTCCCCCCACCGCGGGGAAAGCGCCGCCGGGCACCCTTATGCTCGTGAGGACGCCGCTCCAGGGCCGACGGCGCCCCCCCATCCAGCCGAACGCAGGTCGGCACCCCCTGGAGGACGTCTTCAGACCCCCTTGCTTTGGCCTGACTGTCGGGCCCGGTACCGGGCCCCGGAAGTGAGCAGAGTGAGCCCCCAGTGAGCCCCGAACAGGACGACCCGTCGAGCGGAACTCGTCCGTCGAATGGCGGTGGGCGAAGGCTGGAGGACGGCCCGTCCCCGACGAGCGCCCCTCAGCCCCCACCGAGCCCCCCGTTCCCACCAGGCGCGTCCTTCCCACCGGGTGCCCAGTTCCCAGCGGGTGCCCAGTTCCCACCGAACACGCCGCACCCGCCCCCGCCCCCGAACCCGCCGCCGTACGTTCCCGCTGCGTCCGGGCCTGCCGGGCCTGCCGGGCCTGCCGGGCCTGCCGGGCCTGCCGGGCCTGCCGGGCAGCGGCGGAAGCGGCGGCGGTTGATGATCGCGGGTGGAGCGGCGGCGATCGCGGTGGTGGTCTGCACGGTGATCGTCGCGGTGCTGGCGGGGGGCGGGGATCCGTCCGGCAAGCGGGGCGAGCCGACCGTTCCGGCGGGGCCGCCGGCGTGGTCGCTGGCGGCGGGGCAGTGGCTCACGTCCGGGAAGGGCATGCGGTACGACGGGACGATGACGCTGGGCGGCAAGCCCGTCCAGGCGCATCTGCGCGTCACGCCTTCCGGCTCGGCCTCCGGCGCGCTGACGGCGGGCGTGCTGAAGGCGGACGTCGTGGCGGTCGACGGCGTCACCTACATCAAGGCCGGGACGGCGTTCTGGCGCGACTACGCGGGCGAGACCCGCCACCCCGACTACTACGCGGGACGCTGGTCCAAGGCGCCCGCGTCCGTGCCGGGCTTCGACGTGCCGGACGTGCTCGGCCCGAAGTCCATCGCGCGACTGCTCACGAAGACACCGGCGAAGACGCCCACGGAGAACGTCGGCGGCGTCCCCGCGTACAAGGTCAGGACGCCGGTCGCGGAGTATCTGGTGGCGAAGGCGGCGCCGCACCGGCTGCTGTCCGTCCACTCGACGGCACAGAACGCCAAGCAGAACGCGGCGCGTTTCGCGGCCGCGCCCGTCATCGCACCCGCGACGCTGTTCGCCGAGCTGCGCCCGCGCGTCGCCGCGCTCGGCGGCGCCGCCGACCCGTCGCTGGCCTTCCGGCCGGGGACGCTGACGTTCCACAACTGCGACCAGAACACGAACGGCTGCACGGTCAGCGTCCCGGCAACGCTGACATCGCCGCAGGGCGCGGCCCCGTCCGGCGCGCGGGCGGCGCTGCGGGCGTCGATCACGTCCCGGGGCGCGCCGCTCGGCTCGTGCACGGCGTCGGGGCCGGTTCCGGCCGATCGGGCGCTGGTGCTGCGCTGCACGGTGACGAGCAGGCTGTGGCGGCGGTGGGTGCGCGCCGCGCTCGACAACCCCGGCTCGTACCCGTACTCGGCGACGGCCCACGTGATCGGTGAGGCGGTGGGCGCGGGCGACGTCCCGAAGCTGCTCTCCCTGGTAGACCGCGAGCGCCGCGCCGTCCTGAGGCCGCAGCCGAAGCCGTCCGGGACGTCCAGGACGCCGTAGCCCGGAACTCCGCCGGGACGTCCGGAGGCCCGCCCGGTCGGCATCACCGTCACGACCTTGACAGCCGACCGTGGCGGGGGCGGTGCGGTCGAACAGGATTCCGGCTGTCTACACTTCGGGACGTGAACTCCACGCCCGTGGGGAGCCGCGGCTCCTCGACGTACTCCGCGCAACGGCTGGTCAGACGGCTGCACGTCGACCTGTGCCGGCAGCGCAGCAGCCTGTGTTCCGGATGAACTCGGGGACCCGTCCAGGTCGTACCACCCGATAGGACCCGCCCGAAGCCGGGGGTCCGCGTGAACCCCGCACCGAAGTGATACGTCTTCTATAACAACGGGGTCACGACCTCCCTGGAAGCGGGACGTCACATGACGGGCGGAGCGGCGGCCGCGGTCCATGCCTCCCATGACCGGCGGCCACCCAGAACCGGGCGACGACGCGGGCCGAGTCGAGCCGCCGCCGTCGTTCCGGTGAACAGTCCGTTCCCAATTACACCACCCGATCCCGGACATACCATGAAGGTAAGCCTTAGTAGCATCACGATCCCGAGCGCCTCCCTCGGGACGGGTGCTGCGCGTCGAGGAGGTCTTCCTCTGTGACCAAACAGGTCCAGCAGCTCGACCGCGTCATCATCCGTTTCGCCGGTGACTCCGGCGACGGCATGCAGCTGACCGGCGACCGCTTCACCCAGGAGACCGCGGCATTCGGCAACGACCTGTCGACGTTGCCGAACTTCCCGGCCGAGATCCGCGCGCCCGCCGGCACCCTCCCCGGCGTGTCCAGCTTCCAACTGCACTTCGCCGACCACGACATCCTCACCCCGGGCGACGCGCCCAACGTCCTGGTCGCCATGAATCCCGCCGCCCTCAAGGCCAACCTCGGGGACCTCCCCCGCGGGGCGGACCTCATCGTCAACACCGACGAGTTCACCAAGCGCAACCTCGCCAAGGTCGGCTACGAGACGAGTCCCGTCGAGGACGACTCGCTCGCCGAGTACCGGGTGCACGCGCTGCCGCTCACCTCGATGACCGTCACCGCCCTCACCGGCTTCGACATCTCCAAGAAGGACGCCGAGCGCGCCAAGAACATGTTCGCGCTCGGGCTGCTGTCCTGGCTGTACCACCGCCCCACCGAGGGGACGATCAGCTTCCTGGAGAAGAAGTTCGCCAGCAAGCCCGAGATCATGAAGGCGAACATCGCGGCGTTCCAGGCGGGCTGGTCCTACGGCGAGACCACCGAGGCGTTCTCGGTGCAGTACGAGATCAAGCCGGCCGAGCACGAGCCCGGCCTGTACCGCAACATCACCGGGAACCTCGCGCTGGCGTACGGGCTGGTCGCCGCGGGCGTGCAGAGCGGGCTGCCGATCTTCCTCGGCTCGTACCCGATCACGCCGGCGTCCGACATCCTGCACGAGATCTCCAAGCACAAGAAGTTCGGCGTGCGGACGTTCCAGGCCGAGGACGAGATCGCCGCGGTCGGCGCGGCGCTCGGCGCCTCGTTCGGCGGGTCGCTCGGCGTGACGACGACGTCCGGTCCCGGCATCGCGCTGAAGAGCGAGACGATCGGGCTCGGCGTCGCGACGGAGCTTCCGCTGCTGGTCATCGACGTGCAGCGGGCCGGTCCCTCCACCGGGATGCCGACCAAGACCGAGCAGGCCGATCTGTTGCAGGCCATGCACGGCCGCAACGGCGAGGCGCCCGTCCCGATCGTCGCGCCGCAGTCGCCGTCCGACTGCTTCGACGCGGCACTTGAGGCGGCGCGCATCGCCGTGAAGTACCGCACGCCGGTCATCCTGCTGTCGGACGGCTACCTCGCCAACGGCTCCGAGCCGTGGCGGCTGCCGGACGTCGCGTCCCTCCCGAAGATCGAACCGAACTTCGCGGCGCCCCCGTCGCCGGAGGACGGCGAGTTCCAGCCGTTCCGGCGCGACCCCGGCACGCTCGCGCGCCCCTGGGCCATCCCCGGCACCGAGGGCCTGGAGCACCGGATCGGCGGGCTGGAGAAGGCCGACGGGTCGGGCAACATCTCCTACGACCCCGCCAACCACGACCACATGGTCCGGATCCGGCAGGCCAAGGTGGACGGGATCGCCAACGACATCGCCCCGCTCGCGGTGGACGACCCGTCCGGCGCGGCCCGCGTCCTCGTGATGGGCTGGGGCGGGACGTACGGCGCGATCTCCGCGGCCGTCCGGCGCGTCCGCGCGGCCGGGCAGCACGTCGCGCAGGCCCACCTCCGCCACCTCAACCCGTTCCCCGCGAACCTGCCCGAGGTGCTGCGGTCCTACGACAAGGTCGTCGTGCCGGAGATCAACCTCGGCCAGCTGGCACTGCTGCTGCGCGGCCGGTTCCTCGTCGACGTGATCGGCTACAACCAGGTCCGCGGCCTGCCGTTCAAGGCGGAAGAGCTGCAGGGCGTCATCCAGGATGTGATCGACAGTGAGTGACAACGGAGACACCGGAAACGGGTCCAGCGGGAACGGCGACGGGAACGGCGCCGTCAACGGGAACGGGAAGACGCTGCTCTCGCTGGTCCCGAAGACCGACGTGAAGCAGACCATGAAGGACTTCAAAACCGACCAGGAGGTGCGCTGGTGCCCCGGGTGCGGTGACTACGCGATCCTCGCGGCGGTCCAGTCCTTCCTGCCCGAACTCGGGTTGCGCCGGGAGAACATCACGTTCATCTCCGGCATCGGCTGCTCGTCGCGGTTCCCGTACTACATGAACACCTATGGATTCCACTCGATCCACGGCCGCGCGCCCGCGATCGCGACGGGGCTGGCCACGTCCCGTCCGGACCTGTCGGTGTGGGTCGTGACCGGCGACGGCGACGCGCTGTCGATCGGCGGCAACCACCTGATCCACGCGCTTCGCCGCAACGTCAACCTGAAGATCCTGCTGTTCAACAACCGGATCTACGGGCTGACGAAGGGCCAGTACTCGCCGACGTCCGAGGTCGGCAAGATCACCAAGTCGACGCCGATGGGTTCGCTGGACGCGCCGTTCAACCCGCTGTCGCTGGCGATCGGCGCGGAGGGCACGTTCGTCGCCCGCACGATCGACTCCGACCGCAAGCACCTCCAGTCGGTGCTGCGGGCCGCGGCGCAGCACCGCGGCACCGCGCTCGTCGAGATCTACCAGAACTGCAACATCTTCAACGACAACGCGTTCGAGCCGATGAAGGACGCGTCCGTCCGCGACGACGTGACCGTCCGGCTGGAGCACGGCGAGCCGATCGTGTTCGGCGCCGACCGCTCCAAGGCGCTGCGGCGGTCGCCGTCCGGCTCGTTCGAGGTCGTGAAGGTCGCGGACGTCGACGCGTCCGAAATCGCCGTCCACGACGCCCACAATCCGGACCCGTCGATGGCGTTCGCGCTGTCGCGGCTGGACCAGCCGGCGTTCGAGCACACCCCGATCGGCATCTTCCGCGACGTGGACCGTCCGTCCTACGACGAGCTGATGCGGGCCCAGCTCGACGAGGCCGTCGAGGCGCAGGGCGAGGGCGACCTCGCCGCGCTGCTCGGCAGCGGCGACACCTGGCGCATCGACTGAGCCAAGGTTTCGGAGTCTTTACGCAGGCCCGGCCCCGGTTCGTCCGGGGCCGGGCTTTTTCGCGCATTGAAACGGCGAGAACGGGGCACGGTTCATCACGCGGGTGAGCAATCGGACGGCCCATGCGCGTCTTCCGGACGCGCCCCGTCGCGTAACGGTGTCTCGTCCTGCAAGACTGAGGAGATCAAGAAGCCGGGGAGGTGACGATGCGGGTCATTCCGCGCCGCAGCAAAGGTCGTCGGCGGGACGAGGGTCCCGCCCCCGCCTCCGCGCCTCCTGACCCGTCCACCGCCCCCCGCGACCCCGGGCCCGCCGACCCCGGCGCGACGAGGCGTCCACCCGCGCCCCCGGCCGCGCCGGCGGTCGAAGCGGCCCAGCCGTTCTATCCGGAGAAGGCGCCGCCACCCGCGCGAGGACGCGTCGATCCGGCGAAGGCGTCGGTCCAGCCGCCCGTCCGCGACGAGAAGACCCTCGGGCAGCCGACCCCCTACGGATCGCAGCCCCCGCGCAGACCCGAGCCACCCCGCGGACCGGAACCACCGCTCGGAGCCCCCCAGGCATCACGCGGGCCCGAGGCGACGACGGCCGTTCTGCCTGCGCCGGCGGTCGCGGATCCGGCTGCGCGGCGGCGGGCGCGGGTGGCGGAGCGGCGGCGTGCGGCGGCGGAGGCGAAGCGGAGCCGGGCGGCGCGGCGGGAGCCCCGTCCGTTCCGGGAGCCGGCGGCGCAGGCCAAGGCCGCCGACCAGCACCGGTCGGCGCTGCTGGTCATGGTGCTCACGCTGGGGCTGCTGATCGCGGCGGTCGCGGTGACCGGCGCGATGATCGCGTCCTCGATGCGGACGCGGCCGGTGACGCTGGGCTCGCCGCTGCACATCTATCCGGTGACGCAGGCGACCCCGGGGCAGTGCCCGGTGGGGACGCAGGGCATCACCGGGCAGTCCGGCGCCGGTCCGGCGTGCTACCGGCTGGCGCAGGGGATCGCGATCCACAAGGTCGCGGACCTGCGCGTCCAGAAGTCGCGGGTGCGGCCGGGCGGCTACGACGTGGCGGTCACGCTGCGCGCGGTCGACCGGGAGGCGTTCGCCGACCTGACCCGCGCCACGGTCGGCCGCGACCTCGCGTTCGTCGTGCGCAACCGGCTCGTCACGCTGCCCCGCGTCGACATGGCGATCATGGACGGCAAGGTCGTGGTGACCGGCCCACCCGACAGGTCGTCCGCGAACAAGCTGGTCCGGGAGCTCAAGGGCAAGTGACGGCCCGGCGGCCCCGGCCCCTGCGGCGGCCGGACACGTCCGGTGGGGGGCACACGGACGCGCGGGGGGATGCGCGACCGCAGAAGCCGGGGCTTATCTAGGAGGACACCACGAGGCGGTCACCGCGGCGCCGCGGCGGTCATGCGGTGGCGTCGCCAGTAACCCAAGGTCGCCACGGCCAGGCAGGGTCCCCAGAACACCCGGACGCGAGTGGTGCCAGCGCGGCGCCGTGCGCCGCCCGTTTCGCCCATGCCTGTACGCCGTGCGAAAGATTGCCCACGGAACTCTCTTTCGTCGTCGTGTGCGTTCTCAGGTCACCGGGATCGGCGGGATCTGGGCCAGGCAGCCGGTATCGGGCGCGCGACGCGTCTGGAGGAACCGGACCTCCAGGGAGGCGGCGCAGGCGGCGCCGTTGCTCCAGAAGAAGCTGGGGCCGTGACCGGTGTTGGGCACCTCGATCACCTGGGCGCGGCGGAACTGCCGGGCCGCGAGCCGGCCGCTGGCCGTCGGGGTGTTCGGGTCGAGGTCACCCGAGAGCACCAGGACCGGGACGTCGGCGAACGGCCCGCGCGTGGACTGCACGGGGCCGTCACGGTCGGGCCAGCGCAGGCAGATGTCTCCCTGGTCGATGATCGCGTCCGTCCATCCCCGCACGCTGAACGGCCGGTACGGCTCGTCCGGCAACGCCGCACGCCGCTGTTCGAACTGGCGGATCCGGTCCGGGATCGGCGCCCTCCGATTCCACAGCGTGGGGTAGTCGTTGCAGACCACCGCGGCCGTCTGCGCCGGGCTGGGGTCCAGCGCGGGCTCCTGTGGCGACGCCTGCTCCGGGAGTGTGTTGAGCACCTTTGCCATGTCCACCAGGGGCGCAGTGTCGCCGCTGGCCGCTGCCCGCAGGACCCCCGGGAATCGGCCCAGGAGGCTGGGGTTACTGGTGGCCACGTTGTAGCCGATCTGCGCCAGGGCGGTTTCGTCCAGCAGCAGCCTTCTGCCGCCCGCTTCGTAGGGCAGGGGGTGGGCGCGCACCCGTCCGGCGACCGTACCGAGGTCCGCGATCACCTGCCGTGGGCTGCACCTGCCTCGGCTGCGCTCGCACAGCAGGCGCAGCGCCCGGTTCATCGCGCGGGCATTGGGCCGTCCCCACATGTCGAACTTCAGTGGGTAGGCGCTCGACAGGACCATTGAGCGGACACGCGTCGGATGCCTTTGTGCGTACACCGTCATGAGGAACGTGCCGTAGGACAGGCCGTGCAGGTCCAGTTGGGGGATGCGCAGACGTGCCCGGACGGCGTCGAAGTCATCGGCGATCGCGGCCGAGGTGTAGTAGCGGGCTCGGTGGCCCAACGCACGACCACACTGCCCGTAAGCGCGCACCCAGTCCGCCCGGGTGGTCGGACGGAACCTGCCTGGGGCGAGAGCGTCGCAGCCGATAGGGCCGGACTGACCGGTGCCACGAGGATCGATGAGCAGCAGGTCGTGAGTGTTCAGCAGTCCGTGCAGCGCCTTCGCGTACTCCAGGGCGTACGGAATCGTCGGGGCGCCCGGGCCTCCCGGGTTGACCGCGACCGTTCCGCTCGTGGCCGTCCCGTGGTCGCGGCGGCGCATCAGGGCGTAGGCCACGGTCGTGCCGCCCGCCGAAGGCTGGGCGCGGTCGAGCGGTACCCGGATGCTGTCGCAGACGATGTCCACCGGCAGATCGGGAGGCGGCACCGGACACGCGACACCGGAATGGCCGGGACGATGGCGAGTTCCACCGGCCGACGCGGTCACGGGTTGAAGAACCAGGGCCACCGCGGATGCGACCACCAGGCCGGACGCGACTAACCACCGAGAATTCATGCAACAAACCCCCTGCGCTCACGGGCCACGCGGACCATCACCACACACCGCTGAAGACCAGCGATCTGCGCGGCACGCTATTGCCGGTCAGCCCCGCCCGGCCTCCCCCGCCAGCGGGATCCCCCTCCCCCGACCGACCGACGGCGGGATCAGGGGCCGCTGACCCCGGGGCCGGGCGCGGGGGCGTCCTTGACGGGGTCGGCCCGTCCGCTCGATCCGCGCAGCGGGAGTTCCTTCAGCGCGAGGATCGCCAGGAAACCGATGATCGCGACCGGGACGCCGACCAGGAAGACGGTTTCGAGCGAGCTGGTGAACGCGTCCCGGACGATGCCTCTGACCGGCTCGGGCAGCATTTGGATGTCGTCCGGCGAGCCGAGTTCGCCGCTGCCGGACGTCCTCGGGACGCCCGCCGCGCGGAAGCCGGAAGCGATCTCGCTCGCCACCCGGTTGGTGAGGATCGCGCCGAAGGCGGCCACGCCCATCGCGCCGCCGAGGTTGCGGAAGAACGAGACCCCGGACGTCGTCGAGGCCAGGTCGGCGGTCGCGGCGGCGTTCTGCGCGGCCAGGATGAGGATCTGCAGCGTCAGGCCCATGCCGATGCCGAGGACGGCGAGGTCCGCGCCGATGAGCAGCTTCGGCGAGTCGGTGTGCAGCCGCGACAGCAGGAACATCGCGGCGGCGACGCAGAGCATCCCGGCGACCGGGAAGAGCTTGTACCGTCCGGTGCGGGTCACGATCTGGCCGGAGCCGGTGGACGTGATCAGCATCCCGATGACCAGCGGCAGCGTCATCAGCCCTGACGCCGTCGGGCTCATGCCCTTGACGATCTGCAGGAACTGCGGCATGTAGATCATCACGCCGAACATCGCCATCCCGACGCAGATCGAGACGACCGAGGACAGCACGAAGTTCCGGTTGCGGAACAGCCGGGGCGGCAGGATCGGGTCGCGGGCGGTGCGCTCGGCGACGACCGCGAGCAGGAGCAGCACGACGGTTCCGGCGAGCAGGGCGTAGGTCCAGGCGGAGTTCCACGCGAACTGCTTGCCGCCCATGGACAGCAGCAGCATCAGCGCCGCGGCGCCGCCGGTGATCGTGAACGCGCCGAAGACGTCGATGTGGGTGTCGCGGCGCGTCTTCGGCAGCTTCAGCACCCGCTGGATGACGAAGAACGCGACGACGGCGACCGGCACGCAGACGTAGAAGCACCAGCGCCAGCCGAGCGCGTCGGCGTCCACGATGAACCCGCCGACCAGCGGGCCCGCGACGGTCGCGACGCCGAACACCGCGCCCATGAACCCCGCGTAGCGGCCGCGCTGCCGCGGCTCGACCACGTCCCCGAGGATCACCTGGGCCAGCGCGGCCAGCCCGCCCGCGCCGAGGCCCTGGCCCGCGCGGGCGGCGATGAGCTGGCCGATGCCCTGCGACAGCCCGGCGCCGACCGAGGCGACGACGAAGAGGATCAGCGCGGTCTGGAACATCAGCTTGCGGCCCGCGATGTCCGACAGCTTGCCCCAGAGCGGGGTGGATGCGGTCATGGTCAGCAGCGACGCGCTCGCCACCCAGGACAGCTGGTCCTGGCCGCCGAGGTCGCCGACGATCGTCGGCAGCGCGGTCGCGATGATCGAGTTGGAGAGCATCGCGGTCAGCATCGCCAGCATGAGGCCGGAGAGGATCTCCAGGATCTGCCGGTGCGTGTACTGCGGACTCGCTTGCTCTGACGCCGCCGGGCCGTGCGACGCCACGCTCGCCTGAGCCACCCTGCCCCCATGCCTACGAGTGTCCAAAAGAATTACCTGTGCTTTGCATGTATCTTATGTAGGCAGCTGTTTACTTGCAACTCGAAGGACACTGGACACCGACCGTGACCGTCGACAGGATGTGCTGATGCGGGTCAGGGACGAGACCGAGCGCACCGGGGACGTGGCGGCGCGGCGGCCGAAACGCGACCGGGAGGCGACCCGGCGCCGCATCCTGGACGCCGCCCGCGACCTGTTCGGCGAGCACGGCTACGACGGCGTCACCGTCCGGATGATCGCGGCACGGGCCGAAGCGAACATGGCGCTGGTCAACCGGTACTTCGGCTCCAAGGCGGCGCTGTTCGGCGAGGTCCTCGCGGGCGAGTCCCTGATACGCGGGGTCATCGCCGGGGACAGCGCGGGGCTGCCGCGCCGCCTCGCCGAGCACTTCGTCCGGCAGATCGACCAGCGGCCGGCCACCGCCATGGCGCGGATGATCGACCGGTCGGCCGGGCAGCCGGAGGTCAAGGAGATCCTGCTCCACCATCTGGAGGACGTGATCGTCGAGCCGCTGGTCGCACAGCTGGACGGCCCGGACGCCCGCGCCCGCGCGCTGCTCGCGTCCACGATCATCATGGGCGGCGGACCCGTCCGCCGCCTCCTCGGCCTCAACGACCTGCACGCCGCCGACCCGGCCGAGCTCACCGACCGCCTCACCGCGATGTTCACCGCCGCCCTGGCCCCCTGCACCCCCGCGCGCTGACGCGCCGGGCCCACCCCGCACGTCGCGCGGGGAGGGCGGGCCGCCGCGCATAGGGTGCACAGCATGAGGGTCGGGGGCGGGTTCCGCGCGCGGTGCGGCAGGACGGGACGCGCCGCACGCTGGGCCGCGGCCGGGACGGCGATCACCCTCGCGGCCGGAGGCGCGGCTTGGGGCCTCGGCGCGACGGCGGGCCGCGGGACCCGGATCCATGGCTCCGACCAGCGCATCACCGTGATCGACGGCCCGGACGACGACCAGCGCGTCACGCTCGACGCCACGTTCTACCGGCCGTCCGGACGCGCCCGGGTCCCGGCGATCCTGCTCGGGCACGGCTTCGGCGGCAGCAAGCGGGACGTGGCGGACGAGGCGCGCCGTCTCGCCCGCGCCGGTTACGCGGTGCTGACCTGGTCGGCGCGCGGATTCGGGCGCTCGACCGGCGAGATCGCGCTCAACTCCCCCGACTACGAGGTCAAGGACACCCGGCAGCTCATCGACTGGCTGGGCCGGCGTCCCGACGTCCGGCTGGACGGGCCGGGCGACCCGCGCCTCGGCATGGCGGGCGGGTCGTACGGCGGCGCGATCGCGCTGCTGACCGCCGCGTACGACCGGCGCGTCGACGCCATCGCGCCGATGATCACCTGGCACAGCCTCGCGGACGCGCTGTTCCCGAACGCGGTCGACACCCCGAACGCGGCGGGCACCGCGGTCGGCACCCCGAACGCAGTGGGCGCCCCGGACGCCGCCGGTGCGGGACCGTCCGGCGGCGTCTTCAAGAAGCTGTGGGCCGGACTGTTCTTCACCGGCAACGCGGGCCGGACGGCGTGCGGACGCTTCCTGCCGTCCCTGTGCGCGATGTACCAGGAGGTCGCGGAGAGGGGCCGTCCCACGGCGTCGGCGATCGAGACGCTGCGGCGGTCGAGCCCGTCCTCCGTCGCGGACCGGATCAAGGTGCCCACGCTGCTCGTCCAGGGACAGTCCGACTCGCTGTTCCCGCTCGACCACGCCGACGCCAACGCCCGCGCCATCGCCGGGAACGGCGCGCCGGTGTCGGTGGTCTGGTTCCGGGGCGGCCACGACGGCGGCGACCCCGAGACCGAGCGGATCGAGGGGCTGGTGCTCGACTTCTTCGACGCGCGCCTGAAGCGGTCTGACACGGCCTCGCACGGGGACGGGTTCACGGTGACGCGGGAGGGCGGGCTCGACTCGTCCACGCGGGAGGTCATCGTGGAGGAGGCGGCGACGCGGACATATCCGGGCCTTTCTCGCGATCCCGTGCAGCTGCCGCTGGGCGGCGGCCAGCAGACGATCTACAACCCGCCGGGCGGGTCGCCCGCGTCGATCTCCGCGTTGCCGGGCCTGGGGTCGTTGGCCCCGGGAGGAGCGGCCGGTGCTCTCGGTGTTCTCGGCGGGCGGTTCCCGGCCGAGCAGCCAGGGCAGTTCGCCGTGTTCGACACGCGTCCGCTGGAGCAGGCCGTCCAGCTGACGGGCGCGGCCAGTGCCCGGCTCAAGGTGGACGCGGACGGCCCGCTGTTCGCGAAGCTCTACGACGTCGCGCCCAGCGGGACGGCGACGCTCGCGCGACGCCTGGCCGCGCCGTTCCGGGTGTCCCGGGGGCAGGACGTCACCGTCACCCTTCCGGCGATGGACTACCGCTTCGACCGCGGCCACAGGATCCGGCTCGTCGTCGCCACCACCGACCTGGGGTTCGCGACACCGGCGAAGCCCGCGTCGTACAAGGTGCGGGCGGTGTCGCCGCTGGCCGTCCCGACCGTTCCGTCGCTGACGACCGAGCCGACGGGCGTGCCCGCGTGGGTCTGGGGTCTCCCGCTCGCGGCCGCCGCCCTCGCCCTCCTCATCGTCGTTCCCGGACGGCGTCGCCCCGCCCCCGAGCAGGACAGCGACGTCCCGCTGGAGATAACGGGCTTGACGAAGGCGTACAAGAACGGGCATCTGGCCGTCGCCGACCTGTCGTTCCGGGTGGAGAAGGGTCAGGTGCTGGGGCTGCTCGGCCCGAACGGCGCAGGAAAGACGACGACCCTGCGCATGCTGATGGGCCTCATCCATCCCGACTCCGGCGAGATGCGCATCTTCGGGCACCGCGTCTATCCCGGTGCTCCCGTCCTGTCCAGGCTGGGTTCGTTCGTCGAGGGGCCTGGTTTCCTTCCGCATCTCTCCGGGCGCGACAACCTTGACCTCTACTGGCGCGCCACCGGCCGTCCCCTGGACGAAGCCCACCTGGACGAAGCGCTGCAGATAGCCGACCTGGGTTCCGCGCTGGACCGTCCCGTCCGGACGTACTCGCAGGGCATGCGGCAGCGCCTCGCCATCGCGCAGGCCATGCTCGGGCTCCCGGACCTCCTCGTCCTGGACGAGCCGACCAACGGCCTCGACCCGCCGCAAATCCGCGAGATGCGGGAGGTGCTCGTCCGGTACGCCGCCGCCGGGCGGACGGTCATCGTCTCCAGCCACCTGCTCGCCGAGGTCGAGCAGACCTGCACGCACGCGGTCGTCATGGCGGGCGGGCGGCGCGTCGCCGCGGGCCCCGTCGCCGAGATCACCGGCTCCGGCCGCCGCCTGGAGGACGCCTTCCTGGAGATCATCGGAGAGACCCCATGACCGCGCCCGAGACCACGCCCGCGACAGTGAACACGGAGGCGACCGCGTACGACGTCCGGCGGACGCTTCCGCTGCGGGTCGAGGCGGTCCGCCAGTTCCGCCGCCGCCGGACGCTGGTCGCGTTCGGGATCCTGCTCGTCCTGCCGTGGGTGCTGGTCGTCGCGTTCAAGGTCGGCGGCGACCCGGGCCCGGACGGCGTGCCGAGCCTGGTCGACGTCGCGACGTCCAGCGCCCTGAACTTCGCCCTGTTCGCGCTGTTCGTCTCGACCGGGTTCCTGCTGGTCGTCGCGGTGGCCCTGTTCTGCGGCGACACGGTCGCGAGCGAGGCGGGCTGGTCGTCGCTGCGCTACCTCCTGGCCGCGCCCGTGCCGCGCGGCCGCCTCCTGCGCCAGAAGCTGATCGTCGCGCTGTCCTACGCGGTCGTCGCCGTCGTCAGCCTGCCGCTGATGTCGCTGGCCGCGGGGACGGTCGCGTTCGGCTGGGGCGACGTCGAGCTCCCGACCGGCGGCACCGTCCCGGTGCCCACCGCGCTCGGCCGGATGGCGATCATCATCGGCTACGCCCTCGTGTCGCAGCTCGTCGTCGCGGCCCTGGCGTTCCTGCTCTCGGTCACCACCGACTCGCCGCTCGGGGCCGTCGGCGGCGCGGTCGGGCTCGTCATCGTCAGCAACATCCTGGACGCCGTCACCGCGCTCGGCTCCTGGCGCGACTTCCTCCCGACCCACTGGATGTACGCGTGGATGGACGCCCTCCAGCCCGAGATCCCATGGACGGGCATGGCCAAGGGCGCGGCCGTCTCGATCGCCTACGCCGTCATTTTGTTCGCGTTCGCCTTCCGCCGCTTCCGTGCCCGCGACATCGTGTCCTGACCGGCGGAAAGACGGCCGTACGGACACGCACCGCGACGGTCGCGGCGCGAAAATCGGTCGAACCGGCAGAGGTTGTCGCATAAGCTCGGCGAACCTCGCGCAGGGTGAGCGCGTCCTACCTAGAGCAGCGCGACATCGGCTCGATCGCCGGGTTAGATCACGCCCGGCGGGGGGAGATGATCAACATGGCACGGCAGCAGCTCATCAAGCGCCCCAGGCCCCCACGTCAACCGAGCCCGCCCGACCTGCGGACCCCATCGGGCCGCCTCCTGCCGTACTGACCGCTTTCCCCGCAGGGCCTTCCCGCCACCGGGAAGGCCCTGCGCCGTTCACACCCCTCTCCTGACCCGCCGCTCACTCCGGGCGGACGCCTCCCCCATCCGCACGCCTCCCCGACCGACGCCTCACTCCGTCCGCACGTCTCACTCTGGGTGGACGCCTCGTTGTGTCCAGGCGGCCAGGCGGTCGAATGCCGTCAGGAAGTCGGACTGCATCGGCCGGACGAGCGTGGGAAACGCGCCGCTCAACCCATCGGTGTGGGTGCCGCCGGGCACGCGGTGGTAGCGATGCAGATTTCCCCGTCCGGCCTTCCTGACCATCTCCGCGTACACGTCGCCGTTCTTGCTGATCGGCGTGAGCACGTCCAGCGTGCCCTGAACGCTGATGAGCGGACGCTGAATCCGCCCCGTCAACGACACGCGCCGGACCGCCGCGTGCACCTGGCGCGGACGGGAACCGTAGACGTAATCGGTGTCGCATCCCGCGCCCGTCCCCTCCGCGCAGAACGGCGTCCCGGCCTCCCGGTCGCCGTCATAGGACGGGTCGAGTTCCTCCCGGATGATCCGCTGGAAGAGGTCCCAAAGGTTCTTGTGGTGATAGCCCCAGAGCGGCTCCGAACCGGCCGGATATCCGGCGGCGAGCATCTCCTCATGCGCTCCGGGTTTCCCCGCGACGTACCGCGGATAGGCGCGCAGCGCCGGAGGCAGCGTCGTGAGCAGGCTCGGCCCCTTGGCCGTGAAAACCAGCGCGTTCCAGTCGACCCCGCCGGTGTAAAGCCCGGGGAACCGTTCGAGCTGCCCGCGGACGAGATATCCACCGGCCGACAGCCCCGCCGCGTACGTGTACCGCGGCGCGCGACCGTACTTCTGCGCGGCGACCCGCTTGGCCGCCGACGTCAGCTGGGCCATCCGCAGGTGCCATTCCTGAATGGCGTCGCCCGGTCGGCGGCCGTCCGTGTAGATGGTCGGGCCCGTGTTGCCCTTGTCCGTCGCCGCGAACGCGTATCCCCTGGCCAGGACGTGATCGCCGATGATGCGGTCGTTCGCGTACTGCTCCCGGACGCCGGGCGGTCCGCTGACGACCAGCCCGCCGTTCCAGCGGTGCGGCAGCCGGATGACGAACTGCGAGTCGTGATTCCACCCGTGGTTGGAGTTCGTCTTGGACGAGTCAGGAAAATAACCGTCGATCTGAATTCCGGGAACGCCGGACGGGTTGACCGTCCCGGGCGCGTCCAGGCCCGCCCAGTCGTCCGGATCGGTATGCCCGCCCGGAACCGTCCCCGCCGTCGTGAGATCGGAAAGGCACCCCGCGACGGACCGCTCGGCGCCTGGAACCCGCAGTTTCCGTTCACCGCATCCCGGATCGGGCGCACCGCCCGCCGCGGCCGCCCCAGCGGGGACGGCCATCGAAGCCAGCAGGACGGGAACGAACGCCAGAGCACGCAACATGTCGAACACCTTCCGTGAGGGATATCACGCACCGTAATGAGCGCCGCCATTCACGGATAAGTGCGAAACAGCCGGACCCGCCCGGCCGAACGGCACATGACCTTCGGCCAGATTCCGTCCCGCCGCTGGCCGGGGGCGTCCGCGCCCACGTACTCTCCGTCCCATGCCCTCGACGCGCCCGGTCCCCTGGGTGTCGCCCCTTCTCTGCCTCGCGGTCCTGGCCGGAGGCGCGTACTACGCGCTGGTGGACGCCGGCCCGTCATTCCAGGTCGCGGCCTTCGCCGCGCTCCTGCTCCTCCTGATCGGAATCGACGCCGCGGAGCGTCGCATCCCGGCGGCCGTCCTCCTCCTCGCCCGCACCGGGCTCTACGTCGCCGTCAACGCGCTCGACGACTCCGGCATCGCGCGGGCCCTCTTTGTGCTCGTCCCGTTCACCGCCTACTTCACGTTCGGACGCCGCACCGCGATCGTCCTCGGGACGGGCTGCGTCGCGGTGCTCCCGGTGCTGTTCACCGTCCGCGTCCCGGGCTGGCAGACCCGGGCGGAGCACGTCTCGGACGTCGTGATGTTCGCGCTCGGCATCGTCCTCGCGCTCGCGATGGCGGCGGTCGCCGTCCGCGAGCGGGAGGCCCGCGTCCGGCTGGAAGGGATCATGCACGAGGTCGAGGCGCTGTCCGCGGCGCAGGAGCGCAACCGGCTCGCCCGCGATATCCACGACAGCCTCGGGCACCATCTCACCGCGATCGCCGTCCAGCTGGAGAAGGCGGACGCGTTCGCCGAGCTCGACCCGTCCGGCGCCCGCGAGGCCGTCGGCAACGCCCGCTGGTCGGCGGACCGGGCGCTGACCGAGGTCCGGCAGTCGGTGCGCGCGCTGGGACAGCGCCCGTTCCGGCTCACCGACGCCCTGACCGACCTGATCGACCACCTCGGCGGCGACCGCCTGACCATCAGCCTCGACGTGACCGGCGACGAGGAAGGCCGTCCGCTGACGTCGCTCACCGCGCTCTACCGCGCCGCCCAAGAGGCCCTGACCAACGCCTGCCGCCACTCGGGCGCCGCCACCGTCCGCCTGTCCCTCGCCTACGAGAACACTGGCGCGAGCCTGACCGTCACCGACGACGGCCACGGCTTCCCCCTCCAAAAAGCCCATGAGGTCATCGACTCCCATGGCGGGTTCGGGCTGCGCGGTATGCGCGAACGCATCGCGCTCCTCGGCGGCCGCCTCGACCTGGCGAGCGGGCCCGGCGGCACCACGGTCTCGGTCAGGGTGCCGTGGTGAACCCCGTCCGTGTCCTAGTCGTCGACGACCAGGAACTCGTCCGCGAAGGGATCGCGTCGCTGCTCGGCATCCAGCCCGGCATCGAGGTGATCGGCACCGCCGCCGACGGGGCCGCGGCCGTCGAGGCCTCCGCGTCCGCCGACGTCGTCCTGATGGACGTCCGCATGCCCGGCATGGACGGCGTCACCGCCACCGCCGAGGTCCTCGCCCGCCACCCGTCCTGCAAGGTCGTGATGCTCACCACGTTCGACGACGACGAGTACGTCGTGCAGGCCATGCGCGCCGGTGCGTCCGGGTACCTCCTCAAGAACCTCCCGGCGGCCGAACTCGCCGCCGCCGTCCGGCTGGCCCGCTCCGGCGTCGCCCAGCTCGACTCGACGATCGCCCGCCGCCTCGCCGCCGCCCTCCCCGACCCGGGGCTGCTCACCCCGCGCGAGACCGACGTGCTGCGCCTGATCGCCGCGGGCGCCACCAACAAGGAGATCGCCGCGCGCCTCTACCTCAGCGAGGGCACGGTCAAGAACCACATCTCCCGCATCCTGCAACGCCTCGGCCTGCGCGACCGCACCCAGGCCGCCCTCTACGCCCGCGACCAGAACCTCATCTAAGCCAATTCACGCTCAAGTACGGCCGCGACCTCCCGATACCGGCTGACCGGCACCAGATGCACCCCGTCGAACGCCCCGCTGTCCCGGACGGCCAGAACCTGCTCGCAGGCCGCCGCGACCCCCGCCGACCGATCCCCCTCAACGGCCTCGACGAGCTCACCCGGAATATCGATATCCGGAATGGACGCCGCCAGCCGCCGCGCCATTCCCGCACTGGCCAGGACCATCACACCCGCATAAACAGGACCCGCCACCTCGACGCTCTCCCGCCACCGCAGCAGATTCTCCATCGAATAGCTGACCTGGACGAACATGAAATCCGCGTCCTGCTTCCACGCCGGAACCCTCCGCAGACCGGACGCCACCCCGACCTGGAACGGCCCGCACCCCGCGAACACCGCGTCCTCCCCGGCCGCCCGCGTCTCCTCCATCATCGCCCGGACGGTCAGCTCACTCGTCCGCCCGCCCGCGGAAGGCTTGTCCCCGTAAACGAAAAGGAACCGCTCCACTCCATAAGCGGCCGCCGTCAGCAGATCCCGGCGGAAACCCAGCAGGTTGCGGTCACGCGAGTTCAAGCAGGCGATGCCCCGCGCGCCCATCGCCTGGACTTCATGGGCGACGGCCACACTGGACACGGTGGCACGTCCAATATGGTTGTCCGGAATCAGAAACGAATCCGCGACAGGACTCAGCACCCCGATCTGATGCCGCACCCTTGTCAGATCCGGCCGCGTGGGCGGCTCCACCTCGCAAACAACCTCGAACCCCATTCCCCGACCCTACCTTCCGTCCGTTCCATCAGGTGACGGCTTGATCGCCAAGGCCTTTGCTTCGACGTTCGGCGAACTTCCGGTACTGGGCCGCCAGCACATACTGGTACTCCAGCATCGCCCGCGCCAATTCGAGCGCGTCCGAGGCATCGACCCGGTCGACGGGCTTTCCGGTGAAGTGGGCGCCTTCGTTGCCCAGGACCCGCAGGTCGTGTGCCCACTTGCAGAACATGGGGTCCAGCCGACCGGCCTGCTCCATCTTCTTCAGTGACTCGCTGAGATTCCTGCCGGTGAAGCCTTCGTCGGCGCAAACCGCCTCCAGCGTTCGACGCACCATGACGACGGTCGCCGTGAACGCTTTCGCGTTATAACAGGTCCGTGCGTCCGCCAGTTCGCGGAGCAGGTTCTGAGGCACCAGTTTCTGCCTCAATGTCCTATTCAGCGCTCTTCGCGAAGGAGACGCCCGCAGCCACGCCCAACGCGCGAGGACGGCCAGCGCCGCGCCCACCGCAACATAAGCCAGAGCTTCCATGGCAGCAGATTCTCACCCGAACAAGTGATCCTCCGCATCTGAACAACCAAAAAGTCATGCCGACCACCCGGCCCGCTCCAGCCCAATTCGCGCATTAGAGGTTGCGACCAAACGGTCGTTCGGGTCAGGTCGAATCAGGAGGGAAGGCGTGCGAGGAACCTTTCCCGGTCGACGATGATGCGCTCGATGCGTCCGCTGCCCACTACCGTGCCGCGCCCGTCGGTGGCCGTACAAGCGAACACGAGCCGCGCCCCCTCGACCTCCAGCAATTCCGCTTCGACCGTGACGCGCATGCCCACGGGGCTGGCCGCCCGATGCTCCAGGTCCACGCGCGTCCCGACCGAGGTTCGACGTTCGTCCAGGTACGGCGCGATCGCCGCGACCGTCGCCTCTTCCGCAAGCGCGAGCAACCGGGGCGTCCCCAGGACTGGCACATCCCCGCTCCCCAGTCGAATGGCAGTGTCGCCCTGCTCAACGACAACGGACTTTTCTGCACGCAACCCCGCACGCAATTCCATCGCCCCATCCTCCCAAGCCGCCCGACGACCGGGGGTCACCCAGTGGGTGGAGTCGGGGATTTCTTTCGCTCCAGGTAGATGCGCACCAGCGTCACGACACGTCCTCATCCCCCTACAAGGGGTCGCAAGCAACATCATGGACAGAGCACCGCGCTTCGCGACGATGTTGTCCTCATCGCCCCTGCGAGGGAATTTCAGAACCAGGTTCGGCGATGGGCCAGAAGTCGCTTGAGCGGGCTCGAACCAGGGGGCTGCGCCGCCCAACGCAGTTACTGTCCTGGCGGTGCTCGGGATGGGACGTTATGTCGAACTGGGCCGCGACGGCGCTTGCCTGAGCAAGCGGGCCAGCCGCCAAATCGCCGCCGGTGGACGAGGAGTGGAGCAGGACGTCAATTGCCGAAGCAGTCCATCGTGTTCAACGCCGGTCCGAGTATGGGGTTTGACTGGATCCCCTGCCGACTCCGCTTGATCGCCGCTATCAGGTCGGTGGTCGCCGGGGTGAAGGCCGCCATGAACCGGCGAACGTTCGTCGTCGGGATCGCGCGCAACCGCTTCTCCACCGACGAAAGATCTTGGTTGAGCCGGCGGTAGACGCCCAGCAGGTAGCGGTGGGCGCCGGCGGCATCGGCGGCCTTGGGCGGTATGGTCACGGCGAGCTGCTTGGCACTGTTGGCCATTTCGCCCTTGAACCCGCCGGCCGTGCTGAGCACCTGCTCCTTACTCGCCTTCAGATCACCAACGCGTGGCTTTTCTTGCTCGACGGCCTCCTTGAAGTAGCCGATGTAAGCCGCCGCGTTCGCGGCCGGACTGGAGCAGAACTGCTGCAGCCACTGTCTCGCCGCCGCGTCGGCTTCATCTGTGATGGTGCTGGTGGTCGTCGCCGTCGGCGCAGTGGAGGTTGGCGGTGTGGTACTC
This sequence comes from Actinomadura sp. 9N215, assembly GCF_044326345.1. Taxonomy (NCBI): domain Bacteria; kingdom Bacillati; phylum Actinomycetota; class Actinomycetes; order Streptosporangiales; family Thermomonosporaceae; genus Actinomadura; species Actinomadura sp. 9N215. The sequence goes on from NZ_JBIRBA010000017.1 coordinate 152,154, forward strand.
GGGGCGTGCTGCGCGGGGGAAGAGCCGCCGCACGCCGCCATGGTCAACGCTGCGAGCAGCGTGCCGGTGGTAATGCCCAGCCACGAACGCAGGATCGTCAGCATAGGGCGACCGTAGGTGTGGCCGCCCGAGACCGGTCCCGGGCAGATCATCGGGGCGGGCGGTCGGCCTCCGCGTTCAGCCTCCGGCCACCGCCAGGACCACGCGGCGGATGCTCGACCTCACGGCCGACTTCGCCAGCGACCGCGCGGCCCAGCGAGGCCGCATCGTCCTCACCAAGTTGGAGCCGTTCCGGGATATCCCTGAGGTGCGTGAAGTTCTCGACGCGCGCGTGGCTTGACGGCCGTTCCGGCTCAGCGGCTATTCAGTCTGGGCGACGCCGACGGGGCAGGTCAGGCCGGTGCCGCCCAGGCCGCAGTAGCCGTTGGGGTTCTTGGTGTCGGCCAGGTACTGCTGGTGGTAGTCCTCGGCGTAGTAGAAGTCGGTGGCGGGGGTGATCTCGGTGGTGATGGGGCCGTGGCCGGCCTTGGTGAGAACGGGCTGGTAGGCGTCCCGGGAGGCTTCGGCGGCCTTTCGCTGGTCGTCGGTGCGGTAGAAGACGGCCGAGCGGTACTGGGTGCCGACGTCGTTGCCCTGGCGCATGCCCTGGGTCGGGTCGTGGGACTCCCAGAAGACGCGGAGCAGGTCGCCGTAGGTGATCTTGGCGGGGTCGTAGACGACGCGGACGGCTTCGGCGTGGCCGGTCCGGCCGCTGCAGACCTCTTCGTAGGTGGGGTTCGGGGTGTGGCCGCCCTCGTAGCCGGCGGCGGTGGAGAGGACGCCGGGCGTCTGCCAGAACCGGCGTTCGGCGCCCCAGAAGCAGCCGAGGGCGAACTCGGCGATCTCGGCGCCGTCCGGGAAGGGCGGGGCCAGCGGGGCGTTGAGGACCTCGTGACGCGGCGGTACCGGGATGGGCTCGTCCCTGCCGGGGAGCGCCTTCTCCGGGGTGACCGTCTGGGTCTTCGCGAAGCCGAACATGCCTTCAGGTTAGCTCGCCGCCGGCGGGCCGGGCTCTCCGGCGGAGTCATGACCGTCACACTTTTGGCTGATTACGGGCTGGTAGGTTGCCTTCGTGGCGAAACGGGGGGTGGCGTTCGGGATCGCGGCGTACGCGCTGTGGGGGCTGTTCCCGTTGTACTGGCCGCTGCTGAAGCCGGCCGGGTCGGTCGAGATCCTCGCCCACCGGATCATGTGGTCGCTGGTGGCGGTGGCGGCGGTGCTGGCCGCGCGGCGGAGCCTGCGGTGGGTCAGGACGCTGACCGTCCGGCAGGGCGTGCTGCTGACGCTGGCGGCGGTGGTGATCACCGTCAACTGGGGGACCTACATCTACGCCGTCAACAGCGGGCAGACGATCGAGGCCGCCCTCGGGTACTTCATCAATCCGCTGATCAGCGTGCTGTTCGGCGTGGTCGTGTTCCAGGAGCGGCTGCGGGCGTGGCAGTGGTGCGCCGTCGGGATGGGGACGCTGGCGGTGGTCGTCCTGACCGTCGACTACGGACGGCCCCCGTGGATCGCCCTGGTGCTGGCGTTCGCCTTCGGGACGTACGGGCTTCTCAAGAAGTTCGTCGACATGCCGTCCGCGGAGAGCCTGGCGGTCGAGACGGCCGTCCTGTTCCTGCCCGCGCTGGGGTTCGTGCTCATGCTGGAGGGGCAGGGCGAGGGGACGTTCGGCCACCACGGCCTGGGGCAGGCCGTGCTGCTGGTAGGGGCGGGCGTCGTGACGGCCGTACCGATGATGTTCTTCAACGCGGCGGCGATCAGGCTGCCGCTGACCGTCATCGGCATGCTGCAGTACCTGGCGCCGGTCCTGCAGTTCGTGATCGGGGTGTTCGTCCAGCACGAGGAGATGCCGCCGAGCCGCTGGGCGGGCTTTCTGCTGGTGTGGTTCGCGCTGGTGATGCTGACGTGGGACGGGCTGAACGCCGCCCGCCGCGAAGCGCTCCCCGAGACCGCCTAGCACCCGGGACGGCGACCAGCGAGCGCGGTCAGAAGACCACCGGCACGCTCGGGACGCCGAGGACGCCCGTGGGCCATTCGACCTGGGGGCGAGCGCCGGGGGCCAGCTCGTACTCCGGAATCCGGCGGTGCCATTCTTCGAGCACGATCCGCAGTTCCGTCCGTGCGAGGTGGATGCCGAGGCAGCGGTGCGGGCCGCTTCCCCAGGTCAGGTTGTTGTATTCGCGGCGCGGGTCGAACGCGTCCGGGTCGTCCAGGTCGGCCGGGTCGCGGTTGGCCGCGCCGATGGCGACCGCGACCGCCGCGCCGGCGGGGATGTGCACGCCGGCGAGGTCGACGGCACGCGTCGTCACGCGCGGGACGACGGCGTTGGCCGGGTCGATCCGCAGCATCTCCTCGATGGCGGACGGGATCAGGGCCGGGTCCGCCGCGATCTCCCGGCGTAGCGCGGGACGGGCGGCCAGCTTGGCGAACATCAGGCTGAGGGCGTTGGTCACCGAGTCGACCCCGGCCAGCACGAAGAAGAAGCAGAGCCCGATGGCCTCCTGGTCGGTGAACGGCTCGTCCCCGGGTTCGTCGAACAGGTCCCGCAGCAGCCCCTGGGCGCGGCCCGCCCGGCATTCGGTGACGTGGGCGCTGACATAGGCGAACAGTTCGGCGGCCGACCGCATCGCCTCGGGCGGCGGCTCCCCCGAGCCGGACAGGTCCGCCAGCTTGATGATCACTTCGCGCCAGGCGAGGAGGCGGTCGAGGTCGTCCTGGGGGAGCCCGAACAGGTCGAGGAACACCTTGGCCGGGACGGGACGGGCCAGGTCGGTGACCATGTCACAGGAGTCCCGCTCGGCGATGGCGTCGATGATCGCCCTGACCTGGCCGCGGACGGCCTGCTCGACCGCGGCCGCGGCCCGCGGGGTGAAGAACGGCTGGAGGAGGCGGCGGTACCGGGTGTGGTCCGGCGGGTCGAAGGCGATCGGGACGAGCGGCACCGGGCTGCCGAGCGTGTCGAAGGCCCGCCGGGACGAGTACGTCCCGGGATTCTTGAACACGTGCTCGGCCAGATCGCGGGTGGTGACGAGGTATCCGGCGTCGGACCGCGTCACGGGTCCCGCGGCGCGCATGACGGCGTATCCCTCCCCGCGGTCGTCCGCCATCGGCAGCCGCTCCATCCGGAGCACGTCCTCGCCTGTCGTCTCAGCAGTCATGGCCATCCCACCAGGAAGGTTTCATCCCACGGACAGGCCAGATGGTAGGACTCGCGAAGATGGCCGAGAAGTGCCCTGAACGCCTCATTCGCGTACTTCGTTGCACTTACGCTGACGAATAGCAATAGATGCGACAGGGTCAGATGTATCACCCGTAGGTGCGCTCGACCGGACCAACCAGGCCTTGCCCACCCTAACCCGGCATGTAATACTTCCACAGGTTTTAACCGTTTTCGGCAACTTAATACCCACCTGCGAGCCGGATCCTAATTGGCGCGGAGGAAAGGACCGCGGGGATCACCGAGCGATCGTCAAGCGCCGTCCCTTCCCCGGGCGGTCACTTCGAGGGGCAACCGCGATGTCCGTCACCGCAACCACGACCCGCTCCCGCAAGCCCAAGAACTTCCCCCTCTACCGAACCCTCCCAGGCTTCCTCCGGGACCCGCTCAGGGAGATCGAGCGAATCGGCCGCACCGCGAACGGAGCAGTCCTCCGGCTGGACCTCGGCGGGTCGAAACCCTACGTGGTGACCCACCCCGACGACGTCCAGACCGTCCTGAAAGACGAGTCCGACAACTACGTTCGCGACGGCGTCTTCTGGCGGCCCCTCCACGGACTCATGGGCGACAGCATCCTCGGCGAAGGTGAACTCTGGGCGAAGAGCCGCCGGGTGCTGATGCCTGTCTTCACCGCCAAGAACATCTCCGCGCTCACCGGACGGCTGGCCGACACGATCAACGAGGCCATGGACGAGCTCGTCCCCGCCGCACGGGACGGCCGCCCGGTGGCCGCCGGGGCGGAGATGGCCCGCATCGTCAACCAGACCGTGATCAGGGTGTTCTTCGGCGAGAAGATCCTGCCGCCGCAGATCGAGCGCCTCGGTCCGGCCTTCGAGGCCATCGCCACCCATCTGGCGTTCCGGTTCCTGCTGCCGTTCGTGCCCGATTCCGTCCCCATGCCGGGCGACCGCGCCTACCGCGAGGCCGTCCGCGTCATGGACGACGTGATGTACGAACTGGTCGACCTGTACCGGGACGACCCAGGCGAAGGCCACGACATCTTCACCGCGCTCTGCCGGGCGCGGACGGCGGAGGGCAGCGACCTCGGCGACCGCTGGATCCGCGACAATCTCGTCGCCATGTTCGCCACCGGCACCGAGACCACGGCGACCGCGCTGAGCTGGCTGTGGCCGCTCATCTCCGACCATCCCGAGGTCGCGGCCCGGCTCCGCGACGAGATCGACCGCGTGGTCGGGGACGGCCGCGTCGCCCCCCACCACCTCCAGGACCTCGTCTACACCAAGCAGGTCGTCAGCGAACTGCTGCGGCTGTACCCGGTCGGCTGGCTGTTCCCTCGCATGGCGGTGCGGACGGCGAGTCTCCGCGGAGTGACCGTCAAGGCAGGGCAGGCGCTCATCCTCAGCCCGTACCTGACCCATCGGCTCGACTCGGTATGGGACCGTCCCGCCGAGTTCGATCCCGGCCGGTTCGCGCCCGAGCGCACCGGCCACCGGCACCGCTACGCCTACTTCCCGTTCGGCGGGGGCCCGCACCAGTGCATCGGCATGAACGTCTTCCATGTCGAGGCGCAGCTGATCATCGCGGCCATGCTCGGCCGGTTCCGTCCCGAGCCGCTGCACGACACCCCGTCCCGCCCCAGGATCGGCCCGACCCTCAGGCCGGAACACGACCTGGAGCTGCGGCTGGTTCCGAACCGCACGCCGACCTGCAGAAAGCGGTCTTGACTCCGACCGATGGCGTCCGGGAGCGCCCCCTCCCGGACGGCCGGACCCCACGTGCGCGCGACCTGGACGCGCTGAATTCCGGGAAGATCTGCGCCGTCGCCGGCCAGGCACAACGCCAGATGCGCGCCTGGGCCGCGGACCATCCCGCGTTGTACGACGCCAAGGCGTTCGACCCGGCGCTGTTCAGCACCCTCGCGCTCGCCTCGGCGTTCAGCGGCTCCGGGCTCACGGCGGACGGGCTGCGGATGGCCAACCGCGTCTGCCTCTGGTGCTTCGGGCTCGACTGGCTCATCGACTACGCCGCTTCGTCCCGCGCGGAGGTGACGCGGATCGTGCGGAGATGCGCCACGGTCGCCGACGGCGGGGTCCCCGAGCAGGGCACGCCCGCCGAGGAGGAGCTGACCGGGTTCCTCGCCGACATCCTCGGTGAGCTGTCCGCCCAGCCCGCCTACCCCGCGCTCCGGGACGTCTGGCGGGACGAGCTCGAACGCGTCCTGGACGCGATGGCGCGCGAGTGGGACTGGACGTCCCGGAGAGCGGAGAACCGGCCCGGCCCCACCTTCGAGGAGTACCTGGCGAACGCCGACAACCTGGGGTTCTCGTTCGTGTTCGCCTCGCATTGGATCGCGTCCGGCGGCGGGGGGAGCGTTCCCGCGGTGCGGGAGGCGAGCTGGGCCGTCCAGCGGGTGATACGGCTGCTCAACGACCTCGGCACACATGACCGTGACGTCCAGTGGGGCGATCTGAACGGTCTCCTGCTGGACCGGACGCGCGCCCAGGTCGAGGAACGAATCGGGGAACTGACAGGCGAAGCCCGCGTGCTGCTCCGGCACGCCGCGGAGAGCGCTCCGGAGGCGGCGGAGTACATGGAACGGCAGATGGACTTCTGCGCGGGCTTCTACGGAGTGACCGATTTCTGGGGAACGTTGTGAGCATTGGCGACTGCACTGTGTTGAGAGCCGCCGACACGGCCGGCGCCGTGCGGGACCTCATCGAGGGCCTGGTCTCCCACCCCTGGGGACAGGTCTCGCCATCGGTGTACGAGACCGGTCGTGTGGTGACGTTCACGCCATGGCTCAGCGGCCATGAGAAGCGCGTCGACTTCCTCTTGGAAACGCAACGGCCGGACGGTGCATGGGGGGTCCCGGACGACGGGTACGCCCTCGTCCCCACGCTCAGCGCGACCGAGGCCCTCCTGTCGGAACTGACCGCCCCAGAACAGGCCGCACCGGAACAAGCCGTGCCGCAGCAGGCCGCGCCGGAACAGGCGGGCACGGGACCCCGGCGAGGCGGCGATCGCGAGACCGGCACCGGCGGAGAACGGCTGGCGTGCTCGGTCGACCGCGCTCTGCGCGCGCTCACGGACCGGATGTGCGGCCCGGCCGCCTCGTCGCTCGAAGTCCCCGATCTCCCCGCCATCGAGCTGACGGCACCCGCCCTGACCCGCCGGATCAACGCGTCGCTTGAGCGGCTGGCCGACCGTCCGGTGCCGGGGCTCGGCGCGTGGGCGGGGCGGCGGCTCGGGCCGCCCGCGGGAATGGACGCGACCAAGCTCGACTTCGTCCGGGCGCTGCTCCTGTCGGGCGCGGAGGTGCCGAAGAAGCTGATGCACGCGGTGGAGATAGCGGGCGACGACGCGGCCGGGCTGCGGCGGCTGAGGCCCGAGCCGACCGGCACGATCGGCGCGTCGCCGGCCGCGGCCGCCGCCTGGCTCGGACGGCGGCCGGACGATCCGAACGGCCCGGCCCGCTGGTACCTGGAGACCGTGGTGGAGCAGCACGGCGGGCCGGTGCCGTGCGGATTCCCGCTGACGGTCTTCGAGCGCGGCTGGGTGCTGGCGTGGCTGACCCGCGCGGGCGTGCCGTTCGCCGTTCCGCCGCGGCTCGTCCTCAGCCTGACCGCGCCGCTCGGCCCGGCGGGGACCCCGGCGGCGGCGGGACTGCCCGCGGACGCCGACACCACCGCAGGCGCCCTCTACGCGCTGGCCCTGCTCGGCGCGCCGCACTCGCCCGACCCGCTCTTCGCCTACGAGCTGGACACCCACTTCTGCACGTGGCAGGGCGAGGACGGCGCGTCGGTCACCACGAACGCGCACGTCCTGGAGGCGTTCGGCCAGTACCTGGCGTCCGGTCCGGGCGGCGCGGACCGCGGCCGCCGTACCGCGGCTGTCGCGAAAGTGTCCGGGTGGCTTCGCGAGCAGCAGCGCGCGGACGGGAGCTGGTCGGACCGCTGGCATGCCTCCCCCTACTACGCCACGGCCTGCGCCGGCATCGCGCTCGCGTGCTTCGGCGGGACCGCGTCGTCCGCGGCCGTCGACGCGGCCGGACGCTGGGCCCTGGAAACGCAGCGGCCGGACGGGATGTGGGGCCGCTGGGGAGGGACGCCGGAGGAGACGGCCTACGCGGTCCAGCTTCTCCTGATGACCGGCCGCTCGCGGGAGGTCATGGGCGTCCGGGACGCCGTCGACCGGGCCGTCCCTCATCTTGTGCGCTCACTGGCCGGGACGGAGGACGACCGCGCGGACGAGCCGGCGCTCTGGCACGACAAGGACCTCTACAGGCCGTCGGCGATCGTCCGGGCGGCCGTCCTGGGCGCGCTGCATCTCGCGCGCACGAGGACGGGCACGGACGCCGGCGTTTCGCCGAGGTGAATTCCGCCACACGGTTCAGCCGACGCAACACCCCGACATACCCCTCAAACGCGACAAAGTACCTGTAGTCGACGATTCACCTTGAGGGGGTATGGTCATGTTGCTAGTCTTCTACGTCGTATGGAACGGCGGCCGGACGTCGCCCTTGCACCTTCCCTCACGCAATCCGCGCTGACTTACCCGGGCATCCGCGGCTTGCGGACCAATTCGCATATTGTTGGGGCGATAGTCATGCGTTTCCGCAACTCGCGCCTTAGAATCAAAATCACGGCTCTTTTGCTTTCCTTGACGGCGCTCTGGGTCTTCGCCGCCTGGGTGACGCTTCGCGACGGCCTTAATCTGCTCGGCGTCAGCGCGCTGGACACAGCCCTCGCCCAGCCGTCCGACCCTTTGCTGTCCGATCTGCAGCGCGAGCGCAGGCTGTCAATGGTCTTTATGGCGAGGCCGAGCGCGACGTCCCGGTCCGCACTGGACGCACAGCGAACGCAGACGAACAAGACGCGCACGGAGGCGATCCGGCTGGCGGAGGGCGCCAACGTCGGCCGGTTCGGCAGCGACACCCTGGAACGCCGCGTCGACGACATGCTCGAACGCCTGAAGACCGTCGACGCGACCCGGCGGCGCGTCGACACCGGGGCAGGCGACCGCGACAGGGTCGCTTCCGCTTACACCGAGATTAACGACGCCATTTTCCAGGTCTACGATTCACTCGCCACCCTGGACGACCAGGATTTCGCGCGCGACACCCGAACGCTCATCGCGCTCAACCGCAGCTGGGAACTGCTTTCGCGGGAAGACGCCTTGATGGCGGGTTCGCTCGCGTCCGGCCGCATCACCCAGGCGGACCTCGTCGCGTTCACGCAGACGGTCGGCGCCCGGCGGCTCGACACCGAGCAGGCGCTCGCCTCCGTTCAGGAATCGGACGCTGGCCTCTTTCAGGGATTGACGGAAAACGCGGGGCTGAACCGCGTCGAGGCTCTCGAAAACCAGATCATGCACAGCCGTCCGGCTGTCGGCACGACGGCGAGCACGACGGCGAACACTACGGCGAAGCAGGCGCGCGCCGCGGCTCGGCCCCCGGTCACCGCCGAGCAGTGGGACGCCGCGGCCGCGCCCGCCCTGGCCGACATGCGCGAGCAGATCCAGGGGGCCGGCGACCGCCTCGTCGACCGCGCCACCCCCATCGCCACCGGTGTGATCATCCGGCTGTTGCTGGCCGGTGGGCTCGGGCTGCTGGCGGTCATCGCGTCCGTCGTCGTGTCGATCACCACCGCGCGTGCGCTGGTGCGGCAGCTGGAGCGGCTGCGGCGGGCGGCGTGGGAGCTGGCGGAGCAGCGGCTGCCCGGGGTCGTCGAGCGACTCGGGCACGGCGAGAAGGTGGACGTCGCGGTCGAGGCGCCGCCGCTGGAGTTCGGCAGCGACGAGATTGGGCAGGTCGGGCACGCGTTCAACGCCGTCCAGGAGACCGCGATCCGCACCGCCGTCGAGCAGGCCGAGCTGCGCCGCGGCATCCGGGACGTCCTGCTCAGCCTGGCGCGCCGCACCCAGACCCTCGTGCACCGCCAGCTGACCATGCTCGACACCATGGAGCGCCGCCGCGACATCGAGGTCAAGGAGCTGGAGGAGCTGTTCCGGCTCGACCACCTCGCGACCCGGATGCGGCGCAACGCCGAGAACCTCATCGTGCTGTCCGGCGCGCTGCCCGCCCGCGGGTGGCGCAACTCCGTCCCGATGGTGGACGTCGTCCGCGCCGCCGTCGGCGAGGTCGAGGATTACACCCGCGTCACCGTGCTGCCGTTCGGGCCGGTCGAGCTGGCCGGACGCGCCGTCGGCGACCTCACCCACCTGCTCGCCGAGCTGATCGAGAACGCGGTGTCGTTCTCCCCGCCGGAGACCGTCGTGCAGGTCGGCGGGCACCTGGTGGCCAGCGGCTTCGCCATCGACATCGAGGACCGCGGGCTCGGCATGACCGACGAGAAGCTCACCGAGATCAACGCGCGGATCGCCGACCCGCCCGACTTCAACCTGCAGAGCTCCGTCCAGCTCGGCCTGTTCGTGGTCAGCCGGCTCGCCGAGCGGTACAACCTGCAGGTCTCGCTGAAGCGTTCCGCCTACGGCGGGACCACCGCCGTCATCGTCATCCCCAGGGAACTGATCGTCGAACAGAGCCCGGCGCCGACGTCCCTCGCCGCGACCACGACCCAGAACGGGCTGGAAGTCCGGCAGCCGACCGCGGTCGGCGCGTCCGTGGGCGGGCGCTCCGGGGCGTCCGCGTCGCTGCCGTCCGGGTCCGCATCGCCGAGTTCCGCGGCGGCGCTCCCGGCCGCCACCCCACCGACCTCGCCCACGTCGCCCACTTCGTCGAACACCGGCCCGCAGCCCGCCGGCCCGTCGCTCGTGGCGGTCCCGCCGCCCGGCGACGGCGCCGTCGGCGGCCACACCGCTCCCACCGAACCGGGCGCTCCCGCCGAACCGGGCGGCCCGGACGAATCCGAGACGGAACCGCCCGCGGGGCACGGCGTGCGCCCCGGCAGCGACGGACCCGCTCCCGGAGACGGTGGGCACCCCGCCACCCACGAGCCGGAGGACCGGTCGCCCGTGCCCGACATCTCCATCACACCGTCAGGCCTGCCCGTCCGGGTGCCGCAGGCGAACCTTGCCGAGCCCCTGCGCACCGACGAGCCGGTCGTCGACGAGGGGCCGGAGGACGAGGACCCCGGCCGCTCCCCCGAGGAGATCCAGCGGATCATGGGCTCCTACCAGCGCGGCACCCGGCAGGGCCGCTCCGACGCGGCCCAGTCGGACGAGAGCGGCCTGGACGAGAGCAGCGCAGACGGGAGCGGCGCAGACGAGGGCGGCGCAGACGAGAGCGGTCCGGACGAGAGCGGTCCGGACCGGCGCGGCACACCCCTCGGCACCAACGCAGCGGAAGGCGAGGAAGATCAGTGACGCAGAAGACCGGTTCCTCATCCGATCTGGGCTGGTTGCTGGACGATCTGGTCCACCGGCTGCCGCACGCCCGCAGCGCGGTCGTCCTGTCGGCGGACGGCCTGCTGATGGCCTCGTCCGCGGGCGTGTCACAGGACGACGGCGAGCACCTCGCCGCCGTCGCCGCCGGGATCCAGAGCCTCGCCAAGGGCGCCGGGACCCGGTTCGGCGGCGGGCCCGTCCGGCAGACGATCGTCGAGATGCAGTCGGCGTACCTGCTGGTGACGGTGGCCGGGAAGGGCGCCTGCCTCGCGGTGCTGGCCACGGAGGACGCCGACGTCGGCCTCACCGCCTACGAGATGGCCATGCTCGTCACGGCGATGGGCCACCATCTGACGTCCCCGTCGCGGACGGAAAGCGCCGCGGAGGGACGCGCCACATGATGCCCCCCGAGGACCCCTCGCCCGACTTCTGGGCGGAGGACCCCCCGGCACCGCCCGCGGCGCCGGCGGAGCCGGACGCCCCCGAACGCTGGCTCGACGAGAGCGCCGGGCCGATGGTCCGCCCGTACGTGATGACCAGCGGCCGCATCGAGCCGTCCCGCGGCAGCTTCGACCTGATCACGCTGGTGGTCGCGGTCGGCGTGGAACCCGACACCGCGATCGGGCTCGGGCCCGAGCATCTGGCCATCATCCGGCTCTGCCAGAACGTGATGTCGGTCGCCGAGCTCACCGGCCACCTCGACCTTCCCGTCGCAACGGTGCGGGTGATGCTCGGCGACCTGCTCGACAAGGGGTTCGTCTCCCTGCAGGAACCGGAACCGGAGGCGGACATGCACGACATCAGGCTCTACAAGGCGGTGATCGATGGTCTCCGGGCCCTCTAGACGCGATGTGCGCGCCCGCCGGCTCCCCACCGCGGTCAAGATCGTGATCGCGGGCGGATTCGGGGTCGGCAAGACCACGATGGTGGGCACGGTCTCCGAGACCGCGCCGCTGCGCACCGAGGAACTCCTCACCGACCAGGGCGTCGGCGTGGACGACGTCGCCGGCGTCGAACGCAAGGACACCACGACCGTCGCGATGGACTTCGGCCGCATCACGATGCGGGACGAGTACGTCCTCTACCTCTTCGGCACCCCCGGCCAGAAGCGCTTCTGGTTCATGTGGGACGAGGTCGCGCTCGGCGCGCTCGGCGCCGTCGTCCTCGCCGACACGCGCCGGCTGTCCGACTGCTTCCCCTCGGTCGACTACTTCGAGCGCCGCAACACGCCGTTCGTCGTCGCCGTGAACTGCTTCGAGGGCGCCAAGCAGTACGACCTCGCGGAGATCGAGATGGCCCTCAACCTGGGCTCGAAGGTCCCCGTGATGCTCTGCGACGCCCGCCGGCTCGACTCGTGCAAGCAGGTCCTCATCGACCTCGTCCTGCACGCGATGAAGTACCGCGGCCTCACCGGGGAACCGCAGCCCCAGAACGCCTGAGCCCGCCCGGGCCCGGCCCGGGGTCAGCCCGTCCGCGAGACGACGTAGTCGCAGAGGTGGGTGAAGGCGTCGCGGGCCGGGATGGCGGGGAGGGTGAGGAGCTCGGCGCGGGCGTCCTCGGCCCAGCGGTGCAGGTCGTCGCGGGCGCGGTCCATGGCGGGGTGGGCGCGCAGCAGCGCGAGGGCCTCGGCGTGGAGCGCGTCGTCGGTGAGGTCCTGGACGAGGAGTTCGCGCAGTCGGGCGTCGTCCGGGCCCGAGCCGAGCCCGGCGAGGACGTGGTGCATCGGCAGGGTCCGGATGCCCTCGCGGAGGTCGGTGCCGGGGGTCTTGCCCGACTCCTCCGTCTCGGACGCGATGTCCAGGATGTCGTCGGACAGCTGGAACGCGACGCCGATCTTCTCGCAGGCGGACGTGACCGTCCGCACGATCTGCGGCGACGCGCCCGCGAGGAGGGCGCCGAAGTGGCCGGACACGGCGATCAGGGACGCGGTCTTGTCGGCGACGACCTGGAGGTAGTGCTCCAGCTGGTCGGCCTCGGGACGGGGCCCGACGGTCTCCTGGATCTGGCCGCGGACGAGCCGTCCGAACGCGCGGGCCTGGATGCGGACGGCGTCCGGGCCGAGGTCGGCGAGCAGGTCGGACGCGCGGGCGAACAGGTAGTCGCCGGTGAGGATCGCGACGGTGTTCGTCCAGCGGGAGTTGGCGGACTGCTGGCCGCGGCGGACGGTCGCCTCGTCCATCACGTCGTCGTGGTAGAGGGTGCCGAGGTGCGTCAGCTCGACGACGACGGCGGCCGGGATGACGGCGGGCGCCGACGGTTCGCCGAAGTGGGAGGCGAGCAGCACCAGCATCGGCCGGAACCGCTTGCCGCCCGCTTCGAGGAGGTGCTTGGAGGCGTCGGAGAGCAGCGGGTCCTCGCCGCGCACGCAGTCCAGCAGGAGGGCCTCGACGTCGGCGAGGCGCTCCTTGGCGTCGGCCGCGAGTGCCGTGTCAAGGGAAAGCCCGAACGGGCCGGACTCTTCCGAGGCCGGCCCGCCGGGCTTCTCAGTGGACGGGTGGCTCACCCAGGACTCTCCCTACCGGACGAACATGTGGGTCGTGGCTTGTCCCGCAAGGTCCAGAACGGGCTGTGGGAGCACGCCGAGTACCACAGTAGCCGTCGCGCCGAGCGCGACCGCGACCGCGGTGGCCGGGCCGGCCACGACGACCGGCCCGTCGGCGTCGGGCTCGCTGAAGAACATGACGACGATCACCCGGACGTAGAAGAACGCGGCGACGGCGGACGAGATCACCGCGACGATCACCAGCGGCGTCGCGCCCTCCTCCACGGCCGCCTTGAACACCGCGAACTTCCCGGTGAACCCGCTGGTCAGCGGGATGCCCGCGAAAGCCAGCAGGAAGAAGGCGAACACGCCAGCGACGACCGGGGACCGCTTCCCGAGCCCCGCCCACCGCGACAGGTGCCCGGCCTCGCCGCCCGCGTCCCGCACCATCGTGACCACGGCGAACGCCCCGACGGACGTGAACCCGTAAGCGAGCAGGTAGAACAGGGTGCTCGACAGGCCGTCCGGGGACGAGGCGATCACGCCCATGAGCAGGAAGCCCGCGTGCGCGATCGACGAGTACGCCAGCATCCGCTTGATGTCGGTCTGGGTGATCGCGATGATCGAGCCGATGGCCATCGTGAGAATGGCCACACCCCACATGAACGGCCGCCAGTCCCATTCGAGGGTCTCGAACACGACGTAGTAGACGCGCAAGATCGCGCCGAACGCGGACACGACCGTGCAGGACGCCATCAGCGCCGTGATCGGCGTCGGGGCACCCTGGTACACGTCGGGCTTCCACATGTGGAAGGGGACGCCGCCGAGCTTGAACAGCAGCCCGACCGACAGCAGCGCGGCCCCGGCGAGGAGCAGCGTCTCGTTGCCGGCGTCCTTGCCGATCTGCGCGGAGATGTCCGACAGGCGGACCGACCCGGCGTAGCCGTACAGGAGCGCGGCGCCGTACAGGAAGAACGCCGAGGAGAACGCGCCGAGCAGGAAGTACTTGACGGCCGCCTCCTGCGACAGCAGCCGCCTGCGGCGGGCGAGCCCGCACAGCAGGTACAGCGGCAGCGACAGGACCTCCAGCGCCACGAACATCGTGAGCAGGTCGTTCGCCGCCGGGAACATCAGCATCCCGCCGACGGCGAACATCATCAGCGGGAAGACCTCGGTCTGGATGACGCCCGCCTGCGTGGTGCGCTGCTCGGCCTCGCTGCCCGGCAGCGCGGACGCCTGCGCGGCGAAGTGCCCGCCGACCGCTCCGGCCCGTCCGTCGCCGCGTTCGGCGATCAGCAGGAGGCTGACGAGCGCCAGGATCAGGATGGTGCCCTGGAGGAACAGGGTCGGGCCGTCCACGCCGAGGGCGCCTTCGGCGGCGACGTGGTGCGGGTCGTCGCGCCAGGCGAGCGCCGCCGTCCAGGCGAAACCGCCGGCGAGGCCGAGGAACGCGAGCGGCACCTGCAGGTAGTAGCGCCAGGTCCGGCCGGCGAACGCCTCGACGAGCACGCCGGCGACGGCGACGCCGAAGACCAGCAGCATCGGGGCGATCTGCCCGTACTCGATGTGCGGCGCGGGGATGTCACCTCCCTGCGCGAGGACCATGGCCCCTTGAGCGCCGGTGTTCATGGACGGGCTCCGTTCTCGGCGACGTTACCGGTGATGTCCGGCGCCGGGTCGTGCTTGTCGACCCGCACCAGGGTCTCCTTCACCGACGGGTTGATCACGTTCAGCACCGGCTGGGGGAAGACGCCCATCGCCACGATGATCGCGATGATCGGCGCGACGGCCCACTTCTCGCGGGCGTTCAGGTCCTTCATGCCCTCGACGGCGGGGGCCTTCGGGCCGCCCATGGTCCGCTGGTACATCCAGAGGATGTAGATCGCCGCCAGGACGACGCCGCTGACGGCGGCCGCACCGGCCCACTTGTAGCGGTCGAACGTCCCGACGATCACGAGGAACTCCGAGACGAACGTGGACAGGCCGGGCAGCGACAGCCCGGACAGGCCCGCGACGAGGAACGTCCCGGCGAGAACGGGCGCCGCCTTCTGCACCCCGCCGTAGTCGGAGATCTTCGCCGACCGCCGCCGGACGATCATGAACCCGATGACCAGGAACAGCGCGCCGGTGGAGAACCCGTGGTTCACCATGTACAGCGTCGCGCCGGACTGGCCCTGCGACGTCATCGCGAAGATGCCGAGCACGATGAACCCGAAGTGCGACACCGACGTGTACGCGATGAGCC
This sequence comes from Actinomadura sp. 9N215, assembly GCF_044326345.1. Taxonomy (NCBI): domain Bacteria; kingdom Bacillati; phylum Actinomycetota; class Actinomycetes; order Streptosporangiales; family Thermomonosporaceae; genus Actinomadura; species Actinomadura sp. 9N215. The sequence continues at coordinate 167,442 of NZ_JBIRBA010000017.1, forward strand.
GCTTCAGGTCGACCTGCCCGATCGCGAGGACGGCGCCGTAGATGATGCTGAGCACCGCGAACCCGAGCACGACCGGCGTCGCCCACTTGGACGCGCCGGGGAACAGCTCCAGGCAGAACCGCAGCATCCCGTACGTGCCGACCTTGTCGAGCACGCCGACGATCAGGACCAGCGCGCCGGGCGGGGACTGCTGCGCGGCGTCCGGGAGCCAGGTGTGCACCGGCACCATCGGCGCCTTGATCGCGAACGCGACGAAGAAGCCGAGGAACAGCCACTTCGCGGTCGTCGGGTCGATGTTCATCTGGGCCAGCTCGTCGAACATGAACGTGCCGTGCCCGAGACCGCCCTCCGACGTCGGCTTGCTCGACAGCGGGTACAGCCAGATCACCGCGACGAGCATCAGCAGCCCGCCGAGCAGCGAGTACAGCAGGAACTTCACCGCGGCGTAGGAGCGCTGCGCGCCGCCGTAGTACCCGATGATGAAGTACACCGGGATGAGCATCGCCTCGAAGAAGACGTAGAACAGGAACACGTCGGTCGCGGCGAACACGCCGATCATGGCCGCTTCGAGGGTCAGCAGCAGCGCGAAGTACGTCTTCACCGAGCGCTTGGCGGGGACGTCCACGCCGCCTGAGCGGTCGGCCTCCGTCCAGGACGCCAGCATGACCAGCGGGACGAGGATCACCGACAGCAGGATCAGCACGAGCGCGACGCCGTCGACGCCGACCGCCCAGTGGACGCCGAACTCCTTGATCCACCAGTACTTCTCGTCGTACTGGAAGCGGGCGCCGTCCGCGTCGAAGCCCGCCGCCATCACACCGGCGAGGACCGCGACGACGAGGGAGACGCCGAGCGCGAACTGCTTGACCAGCGCCTCCCGCTCACGCGGGATGACGCTGAGCAGCACCGCGCCCGCCAGTGGCAGCGCGATGAGGACGCTCAGCCAGGGAAAGTCGTTCACGAGATATTCACCGCCAGCAGGGCGGCGACCACGAGGGCGGCGCCGCAGAACATTGAGAGGGCGTAGGAACGGGCGAAGCCGGTCTGGACGCGGCGGAACCGGCCGGACGTCCCGCCGATCCCGGCGGCGGTGCCGTTGACGGCGCCGTCGACGCCGCGCCCGTCGAACCAGACCGCGAGCCGGGTCAGCCACTGCCCTGGACGCATCAGCAGCGACTCGTTGAGCGCGTCGCCGTACAGGTCCTTGCGGGCAGCGACGGTGACGAACGAGCCCTTCGGCGCCTCGCGCGGCACCTTCCGGCTGCCGTACTGCCGCCACGCGATCGCCGCGCCGATGATCATCAGCACGAAGGTCGCGATGCCGGGCGCGGCGAGCGGCTTGAACTCGTGCGCGTGCTCGGGCGCCCCGACGACCGGTTCGAGGAAGTCGGAGAACCCGCCGAGGATCAGGAATCCGCCCGCGAAGACGGAGCCGACCGCCAGCAGCATCAGCGGCCACGTCATGACGGCCGGGGACTCGTGCGGGTGGGCGTCCTCGTCCCAGCGCTTCTCGCCGAAGAACGTCATGAACATCACCCGCGACATGTAGTACGCGGTGATCCCGGCGCCGATCAGCGCGCAGGAGCCGAGGATCATCCCGGACGTGCCGCCCTTGTCGTAGGCGGCCTCGATGATGCCGTCCTTGGTGAACCAGCCGGACAGGCCGGGGAAGCCGATGATGGCGAGGTACCCGAGCCCGAACGTCGCGTAGGTGATGATCATCACCGTGCGGAGCGCGCCGTAGTGGCGCATGTTCACGTCGTCCTTCATGCCGTGCATGACGGACCCGGCGCCGAGGAACAGGCCCGCCTTGAAGAAGCCGTGCGCGATGAGGTGCGCGATGGCGAAGACATAGCCGGCCTTGCCGAGGCCCGCGGCGAGGTGCATGTAGCCGATCTGCGACATCGTCGACCCGGCGAGGGCCTTCTTGATGTCGTCCTTGCCGCACCCGATGATCGCACCGAACAGCAGCGTGGCCGCGCCGACGATCGTCACCACGAGCTGCGCGGTGTCGGACATCTCGAAGATCGGCCCGGCCCGGACGATCAGGTACACCCCGGCGGTCACCATCGTCGCGGCGTGGATGAGCGCCGACACGGGGGTCGGGCCCTCCATCGCGTCCAGCAGCCAGGACTGGAGCGGGAGCTGCGCCGACTTGCCGCACGCGCCGAGCAGGAGCAGCAGCCCGATCGCCGTCGCGGTGTTGGTGCTGAGCTGGGACGCGAGGCCCACATGCTCCGCGCCGGTGCCGAGGATCGGGCCGTAGCCGACCGTCCCGAACGTGGCGAACATCAGCGCGATCGCGACGATCAGCCCCATGTCGCCGACGCGGTTGACGACGAACGCCTTCTTCGCCGCGGTCGCGGCGGTCGGCTTGTACTGCCAGAACCCGATCAGCAGGTACGAGGCGAGGCCCACGCCCTCCCAGCCCAGGAACATGACCAGGAAGTTGTCGCCGAGCACCAGCAGCAGCATCGCCGCGACGAACAGGTTCAGGTACGCGAAGAACTTGCGGCGCTCGGGGTCCTCGGCCATGTAGCCGACGGAGTAGATGTGGATCAGCGACCCGACGCCGGTGATCAGCAGGACGAAGCTGATGGACAGCGGGTCCACCAGCAGGTCCATGCCGACCTTGAACGAGCCGACGTCGATGAAGTCCCACAGGTGCAGGGTGCGGCGCCGTTCCTCGGCCTCGTACCCGAGCATCTGGACGAACATCGCCGCGCCCACCGCGAACGACGCCACCGACATCGTGACGCCGAGCAGATGCCCCCATTTGTCGGTGCGCCGCCCCCCGAGCAGGAGGATCGCCGCGCCGGCGAGCGGGAGCGCGATGAGGAGCCAGGACGCGGCCTGGATGCCTTCCGCTTTCATTTCCGGCCTCTCAGTACTTCAGCAGGTTCACGTCGTCCACCGACGACGACCTGCGGGTCCGGAAGACGGTCATGATGATCGCCAGGCCGACCACGACCTCCGCCGCGGCCACCACCATCACGAAGAAGGCGATGATCTGGCCGTCCAGGTTGCCGTGCATGCGGGAGAACGACACGAACGCCAGGTTCGTCGCGTTCAGCATGAGCTCGACGCACATGAACACCACGATCGCGTTGCGCCGCACGAGGACGCCGAACGCTCCGATGGTGAACAGGATCGCCGAGAGCGCCAGGTAGTGCCCCGGACTCATTGACCAGCCTCGCCTTCGGTACCAGAAGCCCCACGTCCGTTCCGGGGGGTGTGGGGGGTCGTCCCCCCACCGGAGATCGAGCCGGACTTGACGGCGCGGGCCTCGGCGTCGGCGTCCTTCGCCTCCTCGGTGGCGGCCTTCACGGCGCGGACGTCGCGCTCCACGGCCTCCTCCTCGGTCCCGCCGTACAGGTCGGCGTGCCGCTCCGCGGTGTCGGTGCGGGCGGCGATGACCGGGTTGACCGACAGCTCGGACGGCGTCCCGTCCGGCAGCAGCGCCGGCATGTCGACGGCGTTGTGCCGGGCGTAGGTGCCGGGGCCCGGCAGCGGGCCCGGGTGGTCGCCGGTGAGGAACCGTCCCTTGGACAGGTCCTTCTGGGTCTGCTTCGGCTCCGTCCGCTCCCGGTGCGCCAGCACCATCGCGCCCAGCGCCGCCGTGATCAGCAGCGCGCTGGTCACCTCGAACGCGAACACGTACTTGGAGAACAGCAGCCGGGCCAGGCCGATGACGTTGCCCTCCGCGTTGGCCTGGTCCAGGCCCGCCGCGTCGCTCAGCGCCGCGTTCCCGAGCCCGATCGTCAGCAGGACGATGAACCCGACCGCCGCGATCACCGCCCAGAAGCGCTGGCCCCTGATCGTCTCCACGAGCGAGTCGGTGGAGCTGACCCCGACGAGCATCAGCACGAACAAGAACAGCATCAGCACCGCGCCGGTATACACGATGACCTGCACGAACGCCAGGAACGGCGCGTTCTGGATCGCGTACAGCGCGGCGAGCGAGAGCATCACGGTCGCCAGCAGCAGCGCCGAGTGGACGGCCTTCCGCACGAGGATCATGCCGAGCGCGGCGCAGACCGAGACCACGGCGAGCAGCCAGAAGAAGAACGGCTCGCCCGACTGCTTGTCCGCGACGTCGGCGGCGAGCAGATGAGCGGTCGTCATTTGCCGTCACCGCCCTCGTCGGGCTGGAGGCCGAGGCGGTAGTAGTCCTCCTCGGTGTCGCCGAGCCGCATCTCGTGCGGCGGCGCCTCCATGCCCTCGCGCAGCGGCGCCAGCAGCATCTCCTTGGTGTAGATCAGGCTCTCGCGGCTGTCGTCGGCGAGCTCGTACTCGTTCGTCATCGTCAGCGCCCGGGTCGGGCACGCCTCGATGCACAGCCCGCAGAGGATGCAGCGCAGATAGTTGATCTGGTAGGTGCGGCCGTACCGCTCGCCGGGCGAGTACCGCTCGTCCGGGTCGTTGTCGGCGCCCTCGACGAAGATCGCGTCGGCGGGGCAGGCCCAGGCGCACAGCTCGCAGCCGATGCACTTCTCCAGACCGTCCGGCCACCGGTTGAGCTGGTGCCGGCCGTGGAAGCGCGGGGCGGTCGGCTTCTTCACCTCGGGGTACTGAACGGTCTCGCTCTTCATGAACATCTGGTGAAACGAGACCCCGAACCCCTTGAACGGGTTCAGGAAATCAGTGAGTCCCACTGGTGACCTCCTCAGGAGGGGTTTCGATCGTGGATGCCCCGGCCGGCTTCCCGCCCCGTCCGTGGTAGTGGGGAGCGTCCATGGGCGGCACCGGGAACCCGCCGGCGGACGGATCGGGCCCGCCGCCCGCGTCCGCCGCGCCCGGCACGATCTCCTTCTCGTCCTCGCCGCCGCGGAGCCGGTCCCAGACCAGCGTGGCGATCAGCACCACCGCGACGGCGACGCTGGCGACGATCAGGGTCTGCCGCATCTCGTAGCCGTCGTTGCGCAGCGCGCGGACGGTGCCGACCACCAGGATCCAGGCGAGCGAGAGGGGTATCAGCACCTTCCAGCCGATCTTCATCAGCTGGTCGTAGCGGACGCGCGGGAGCGTGCCGCGCAGCCAGATGAAGAAGAAGATGAACAGGAAGACCTTGCCCAGGAACCACAGGATCGGCCACCAGCCGGAGTTCGCGCCCGACCAGACCACGGAGATCGGCCAGGCGTCCCAGCCGCCGAGGAACAGCGTGGTGGCGAGCGCGGACAGCGTCGTGAGGTTGATGTACTCGGCGAGGAAGAACATCGCGAACTTCAGCGACGAGTACTCGGTGTGGAAGCCGCCGACCAGCTCGCCCTCGCCCTCGGGCAGGTCGAACGGGATGCGGTTCGACTCGCCCATCATCGTGACCACGTAGATGAGGAAGGACGGCGCCAGCAGGAGCACGAACCACCTGTCGTGCTGCGCCGCGACGATCTCCGACGTGGACATCGAGCCCGCGAACATGAACACCGCCACGAACGACAGGCCCATCGCGATCTCGTAGGAGATCATCTGCGCGGACGAGCGGAGCCCGCCGAGCAGCGAGTACGGCGACATCGACGACCAGCCCGCCAGCACGACCCCGTAGATCCCCAGCGACGACATCGCGAGGACGAGCAGCACCGCCACCGGAAAGTCGGTGAGCTGCAACGCCGTCCTGTGCCCGAAGATCGACACCTCCGGGCCGAACGGGATGACGGCGAACGAGATGAACGCCGGCACCGCCGACATGACCGGCGCCAGCACGAACACGACCTTGTCGACCTGGCGGGGGACGATGTCCTCCTTCAGGGCGAGCTTCACGCCGTCCGCGAGGCCCTGGAGCAGGCCGAAGGGCCCGGCGCGGTTCGGGCCGACGCGCAGCTGCATCCGGCCGATGACGCGCCGCTCGATCCACATCGTCAGCAGCACGGTCACGACCAGGAACGCGAAGACGACGAGGACCTTGCCGCCGATCAGCCACCACGGATCGTTGCCGAACCCCTTCAGCGGCGCCTCCTCGGCGGGGGCCGACGGGTTCATTTCTCGCCTCCGACATTCTCGGTCGCGGTCGTGAGCGTGCCGCTCGCGATCCGCACGACGCCGCCGGCGGCTGCGCCCAGGTCCCGGTGGACCGCGCAGCCCGCGGAGTTCGTCGGCAGCCACACCACCCGGTCGGGCAGTCCTGCGGTGATCTCCAGCGGGAGCGTGACCTCGCCGCGCGCCGCCGACACCGTCACCGCGTCGGTCGCGCCGATCTCGGCGGCCGTCGCGGGCGACAGCCGGGCGACCGCGGCCTTGGCGGTGCCGGCGAGGAACGGCTCGCCGTCCTGGAGGCGGCCCTTGTCGAGCAGCAGCCGCCACGTCGCGAGCAGCGCCTCACCCGCCTCCGGGTGCGGGGGGAGGGGCGGCGCGACGTTCGGCGCGTCCGGGCGCTCGCCGCGGTAGGCGCCGAGTTCCGCCAGCTCGCGGCGGGCGGCGTCCGGGCCTGGCAGGGCCAGGTGGACGTCCATCTCGTCGGCGAGCGCGTCCAGGACACGCAGGTCGGACATCTTCCCGGCGGCCTTCAGCACGACGTCGAACGGGCGGCCGCGGCCCTCCCAGTTGACGAACGTGCCGGACTTCTCCGCGACCGCCGCGACCGGGAACACCACGTCGGCGCGGTCGGTGACCGCGCTCGGCCGCTGCTCCAGGCTCACCACGAACCCGGTGGCGTCGAGGGCGCGGAGCATCGCGTCCGGGTCGGCGAGGTCGTACGGGTCGACGCCGCCGACGAGCAGCGCGCCGCGCCGTCCGTCCGCGGCGGCGGCGATGATGCCGTCGGCGTCCTGGCCGGGCGCGGCGGGCAGCTCCGCGACGCCCCACCGGCGGGCGACCTCGGCGCGGGCCTCCGGGTCGGTCACCGGACGGCCGATCGGCAGCAGCCCGGGCAGCGCCCCGGCCTCGATCGCGCCGCGCTCCCCGGCCCGGCGCGGCACCCATGCCAGCTTCGCCCCGGTGACCTGCGCCAGCCGCACGGCCGCCGTCAGCGCGCCGGGGCTGGACGCGAGCCGCTCGCCGACGAGGATCACGGCGCCTGGCGTCTCCAGCAGCGTCCGGACGTCGGAGCGCGCCGCGTCCCCGACGACGGAGCCGAGCGTCTCGGCCTCCGCGCCGGGCGGCGTCTCCAGCAGCGTGCCGCCGACCTTCTCCAGCCCGCGCGTCGCGAACGGCGCCGCCGCGTACACCTTCAGCCCGTTCTTGCGGTGCGCCTTGCGGAGCCGCAGGAACACGATCGGCGACTCCTCCTCCGGCTCGAAGCCGGCGAGGAGCACCGCGGGCGCCTTCTCCAGGTCGGTGTACGACACCTCGATGGAGCGTCCCGCGACGGACGAGGCCAGGAACCGCGACTCCTCGTCCGACAGCGGCCGGGCCCGGAAGTCGACGTCGTTGGTACCGAGCGCGATGCGGGCGAACTTGGCGTAGGCGTAGGCGTCCTCAAGCGTGACGCGGCCGCCGGTCAGGACCCCGGCGGAGCCGCGCGCGGCCGCGAGTCCCTCGGCGGCGATCGTCAGCGCCTCCGGCCAGGACGCCGGTTCGAGCACGCCGTCCTCGTTGCGGACGAGCGGATGCGTCAGCCGCTCAGGCTGCGTCGCGTAGGTGAACGCCCAGCGGCCCTTGTCGCAGTTCCATTCCTCGTTGACCTGCGGGTCGTCACCGGCCAGCCGCCGCGTGACCTTCCCGCGCCGGTGGTCGGTGCGCAGCGCGCAACCCGCCGCGCAGTGCTCGCACACGCTCGGCGACGACACCAGGTCGAACGGCCGCGACCTGAACCGGTACGCGGTCCCGGTCAGCGCGCCGACCGGGCAGATCTGCACCGTGTTGCCGGAGAAGTACGACTGGAACGGCTTGCCGTCCGCCGCGCCGACCTGCTCCTTCGCTCCGCGCTCGAACAGGTCGATGAACGCGTCCCCGGCGATCTGGTCGGAGAACCGGGTGCAGCGGGCGCACTGGATGCAGCGCTCCCGGTCGAGCAGCACCTGGCTGGACAGCGGGATCGGCTTCGGGAACGTCCGCTTCGCCTCGACGAACCGGGTCTCGCCGCGCCCGTTGGACATCGCCTGGTTCTGCAGCGGGCACTCGCCGCCCTTGTCGCAGATCGGGCAGTCCAGCGGGTGGTTGATGAGCAGGAACTCCATGATGCCGTGCTGGGCCTTGTCGGCCACCGGCGAGGTGAGCTGGGTCTTGACGACCATGCCCGGCATCACCGTGGTGGTGCACGACGCCTGCGGCTTCGGCATCCCGCGGCCGTTCCCGGCGTCGGGGATCTCCACCAGGCACTGGCGGCAGGCCCCGACCGGGTCGAGCAGCGGATGGTCGCAGAACCGGGGGATCTGGATGCCGAGCAGCTCCGCGGCCCGGATGATCAGCGTGCCCTTCGGCACCTCGATCTCGAAGCCGTCGATGGTGCAGGAGACCATCTCGACCTTCTCCACCGCCGACTTGTCGTCGGTGACGGTCACTTGGCACCTCCCCAGAGGGTGGACTTGGCCGGGTCGAACGGGCACGCGCCCTGCTCGAAGTGCCGCACGTACTCGTCCCTGAACAGCTTGATGGACGAGATGACCGGGCTCGCGGCGCCGTCGCCGAGGGCGCAGAACGCGCGGCCGAGGATGTTGTCGGAGATGTCGAGGAGCGTCTCCAGGTCCTCCTCGGTGCCCTGACCGGAGTCCAGCCGCTTCAGCATCAGCTTGTACCAGTAGGTGCCCTCGCGGCACGGCGTGCACTTCCCGCACGACTCGTGAGCGTAGAACTCCGACCAGCGCAGCACCGCCCGGACGACGCACGTCGTCTCGTCGAAGATCTGGAGCGCCCGGGTGCCGAGCATGGAACCGGCGGCGCCGACGGACTCGAAGTCCAGCGGGACGTCCAGATGCTCCTCGGTGAAGATCGGCGTGGACGAGCCGCCGGGCGTCCAGAACTTCAGCCGATGCCCCTCACGGACGCCGCCCGCCATGTCGAGCAGCTCCCGCAGCGTGATGCCGAGCGGCGCCTCGTACTGGCCGGGCCGCGTCACGTGCCCGGACAGCGAGAAGATCCCGAAGCCCTGCGACTTCTCCGTGCCCATCGAGGCGAACCAATCCGGCCCGTTCCCGACGATCGACGGCACCGACGCGATCGACTCGACGTTGTTGATGACGGTGGGCCCGCCGTACAGGCCCGCCACGGCGGGGAACGGGGGCTTCAGCCGGGGCTGGCCGCGGAACCCTTCGAGGGAGTCCAGCAGCGCCGTCTCCTCGCCGCAGATATAGGCGCCCGCGCCGCTGTGGACGACGACGTCCAGGTCGTAGCCGGACCCGAGGATGTCCTTGCCGAGGTAGCCGGCCTCGTACGCCTCCGCGACCGCCTGGTGCAGCCGCCGGATCACGTGCAGCACCTCGCCGCGCACGTAGATGAACGCGACGTTCGACCTGATCGCGTACGAGCTGATGATCACGCCCTCGACGAGCACGTGCGGGTTGGCCATCATCAGCGGGATGTCCTTGCACGTGCCCGGCTCGGACTCGTCCGCGTTGACGACCAGGTACCGCGGGTTCGGGCTGGTCGGCGGCAGGAACCCCCACTTCATGCCGGTGGGGAAGCCCGCGCCGCCGCGGCCGCGCAGGCCCGAGTCCTTGACGGCCTGGACGATCTCGTCCGGCTCCATCCGGAACGCCTTGCGCAGCGCCTGGTACCCGCCGCCGCGCTCGTAGCCCGCGCGGGTGAACGAGTCGGCCTGGTCCCAGTTCTGGGTGAGGATCGGGGTGAGCGTGGTCACTTGTTCCGGCCCTCCTGGCTGCCGGGCTTCGCGTCGCCGGGGATGGACTTGCCCGGCTCGTGCGGCGGCTCGCTGATCTGCTCCGGCTTGACCGGCTCGTCCGGCCGCTCCCGGTCCACGTCGGCGGACGGTGCGGCCCACCCGCGCTCCTGCGCGAGCTTCAGGCCGCGGAGCGACTCGGGCCCGGCCTGGACGCCCTGGCCCGCGCGTCCGTCCGGGAACCCGGCGAGGACGCGGGACGCCTCCTGCCACGTGGCCAACTCCTCAGCCCCGCGCGTCGGAAGGACCCGCTCACCGGAACGGAGGTCGTCGACGAGCTGCTTGGCCTTGCCGGGAGTCATGTTGTCGAAGAACTCCCAGTTGACCATCATCACGGGCGCGAAGTCGCAGGCCGCGTTGCACTCGATCCGCTCCAGGCTGACCTTGCCGTCCGGGGTGGCCTCGTCGTGGCCGACGCCGGTGTGCTCGCTCAGCTCGTCCCAGATCTGGTCGCCGCCCATCACCGCGCACAGCGTGTTGATGCACACGCCGACGTGGTACTCGCCGACCGGCTTCTGCTTGTACTGCGTGTAGAACGTCACGACGCCGACAACCTGCGCCGCCGTGATCCCGAGCTGCTCGGCGCAGAAGTCGATGCCGTCCTGCGTGACGTGCCCCTCCACGGACTGCACCAGGTGCAGCAGCGGCAGCAGCGCCGACCTCGGCCGCGGATACCGGCCGATGATCTCCTTCGCGTCCCGCTCCAGGCGCTCGCGAACGTCGGGTTCGTACGTCATCGGTCCACTCCCCCCATGACCGGGTCGAGGCTGGCGACGGCGGCGATGATGTCGGCGACCATGCCGCCCTCCGACATCGCGGGCGTGGCCTGCAGGTTGACGAAGGACGGCTCGCGGAAGTGGACGCGGTACGGGCGGGTCCCGCCGTCGCTGACCAGGTGCGCGCCGAGCTCGCCGCGCGGCGACTCGATCGGCGCGTACGCCTGCCCCGCCGGCACCCGGAAGCCCTCCGTCACCAGCTTGAAGTGGTGGATCAGCGCCTCCATCGACGTGCCCATGATGTGCGCGATGTGCCGGGGCGAGTTGCCGATGCCGTCCGCGCCGATCGCGAGCTGCGCCGGCCAGCCGATCTTCTTGTCCTCGATCATCACCGGGCCCTTGGCTGTCTGCAGCCGGTCCAGGCACTGTTCGACGATCTTCAGCGACTCCTCCATCTCGTCCATCCGGACGAGGTAGCGGCCGTACACGTCGCAGGTGTCCTGCGTCGGGACCTCGAACTCGTAGTTCTCGTAGCCGCAGTAGGGCTGCGACTTGCGCAGGTCCCACGGCAGGCCGGTCGAACGCAGGACGGGCCCGGTGATGCCGAGCGCCATGCAGCCGGTCAGGTCCAGGTACGCGACGTTCTGCGTCCGCGCCTTGAAGACCGGGTTGTCGTCCATCAGCTTGCGCAGCGCCTTGATGCGCTTCGGCATCCGGTCCAGGTAGTCGCGGATCTTGCTCATCGCGCCGCTCGGCAGGTCCTGCGCGACCCCGCCCGGACGGACGTAGGCCATGTTCATCCGCAGGCCCGTGATCTCCTCGAACAGGTCGAGGGTGTACTCGCGCTCGATGAACCCGTTGAGCATCACGGTCGTCGCGCCGAGCTCCAGGCCGAACGTGGCGATCGCGACCAGGTGCGACGAGACCCGGTTCAGCTCCATCATCATCACGCGGATGATCTCGGCGCGCTCCGGGATCCGGTCGGTGATGCCGAGCAGCTTCTCCACGCTCAGGCAGTACGCCGTCTCGTTGAAGATCGGGGCGAGGTAGTCCATCCGGGTGCAGAACGTGGTGCCCTGCGTCCAGGTGCGGTACTCCATGTTCTTCTCGATGCCGGTGTGCAGGTACCCGATGCCGACCCTGGCCTCGTTCACCGTCTCGCCGTCGAGCGTGAGGATCAGCCGGAGCACCCCGTGCGTGGACGGGTGCTGCGGCCCCATGTTGACGACGAGCCGCTCGTCGCCGAGGTCCTCCGCGCCGGCGACGACCTTGTCCCAGTCCTGCCCGCCGACGTCGAACACCTTGCCCTCGGCGGCCTCGTCGGCCGCGTAGGCGTCGTACTCGGTGTACTTGGTCGAGCTCATACGTACGACCGCCTTTCGTCGGGCGGCGGGATTTCCGCTCCGCGGTACTCGACGGGGATGCCGCCGAGAGGGTAGTCCTTGCGCTGCGGATGGCCGACCCAGTCGTCCGGCATCTCGATGCGCGTGAGCGCGGGATGACCGTCGTAGACGATCCCGAAGAAGTCGTAGGTCTCGCGCTCGTGCCAGTCGCTCGTCGGGTAGACGGGCACCAGGGACGGGACGTGCGGGTCGGCGTCCGGGCAGGTCGCCTCCAGGCGGACGCGCCGGTTGTGCGTGATCGACAGCAGGTGCGTGACGGAGTGCAGCTCGGCGCCCTCGTCCTCCGGGTAGTGCACGCCGGACACGCCCGAGCACAGCTCGAACCGCAGGGACGGCTCGTCGCGCATCGTCTTCGCGACGTCGCGCAGGTGCTCGCGCCTGACGAAGAACGTCATCTCGCCGCGGTCGACGACGATGCGCTCGATCGCGTCGCCGAAGTCGGGGTAGGCGCGTTCGAGTTCGTCGGCGACCTCGTCGAACTCGCCGGGCTCGACGGCGCCGCCGGGCCCGCCGTACGGACGGCTCGCCGACACCTTCGGGCTCTGCCGGACGACCAGCCCGCCGTACCCGGACGTGTCGCCCGTCGTCTTCGCGCCGAACATGCCCTGCCGGACGACCGGCTGCTCCCGGCGCTCCTCCTCGGTGTGCGCGGGGAGCTTGTCGGCACCCTGCTCGGCCTGCTGCTCGGGGTGGTCGGAACTCATGTCAGGTCCCCTGTCCGAGCAGCGGGAGCTGGCGGCGCTTGGCCTCTTCCAGCTCGGCGATCTGGCGGGCGCGCTGCGGGCCGAGCTTGGTGTTCTGGATCTTGTCGTGCAGTTTCAGGATGGCGTCCAGCAGCATCTCGGGACGCGGCGGACAGCCGGGCAGGTAGACGTCCACGGGGACGATGTGGTCCACGCCCTGCACGATCGCGTAATTGTTGAACATTCCGCCGGACGACGCGCACACGCCCATCGCGATGACCCATTTCGGCTCGGTCATCTGGTCGTAGATCTGCCGCAGCACCGGCGCCATCTTCTGGCTCACCCGGCCCGCGACGATCATCAGGTCGGCCTGCCGGGGCGTCGCCGAGGCGCGCTCCATGCCCCATCGGGAGAAGTCGTGCCGGGGGTCGCCGGTCGCCATCATCTCGATCGCGCAGCACGCCAGGCCGAACGTCGCCGGCCACACCGAGCTCTTCCGCGCCCAGCCCGCGACCTGCTCGACGGTGGTCAGCAGAAAGCCGCTGGGAAGTTTCTCCTCAAGACCCATGTCAGTCCCACTCCAGACCGCCGCGCCGCCAGATGTAGGCGTACGCGACGAGCACGGTGACGATGAAAAGGACCATCTCCACAAGTCCGAAGATCCCCATCTGGTCGAACGCGACCGCCCAGGGGTAAAGGAAGATGATCTCAATGTCGAAGACGATGAAGAGCATCGCCGTCAGGTAGTACTTGACCGGGAAGCGGCCGCCGCCGACCGGTTGCGGAGTCGGCTCGATTCCGCACTCGTAGGCGTCGAGCCGCGCCCGGTTCCACCGCTTCGGCCCGGTGAGCGAGGCCATTGCCACCGAGAACGCGGCGAAGCCGAAGGCGAGCACCCCCAGCGCAATGACCGGAATATAGAGATCCATGTCTCTACAGCCTCTCCTCGCGACGTACAACGTTGTACGGGTCGGTTTCCTGTGGGGGGACGACCCCCCACACCCCCCGGAACGGCCCGGGGCCTCCGCGAGCCGCCGCCACCCTAGCCAAGGCGATCAATTGCACTCCCCTCCAGGGGGTCCGGTAATGCACATTAGTCCGCTCACCTGCGGAAGCTTGGTTCTCAAGGGGTGCCTCATGCCGCGGGAGCCACCTTCTGCATCGCGTTGATGACGCGGTCCATGGCGTCGCCGCCCTTGGGATCGGTCAGGTTGGCGAGGAGTTTCAGCGTGAACCGCATCAGCGTCGGGTGCGGCAGGCCGTGCGCGGTGAGGAACTTCATGATCCGCGGGTCGCCGATGGCCTGGACGAACAGCCGCGCCAGCGTGAAGTAGCCGCCGTGCTCGTCCTTCAGGATGCGCGGGTACTCGTAGAGGGTCCGCTCGCGCTGCGCCGGGGTGCGACGGGCGAGCGCCTGCACCATGATGTCGGCGGCCAGCCGTCCGGACTCCAGCGCGTAGTCGATGCCCTCCCCGTTGAACGGGTTGATCATGCCGCCGGCGTCGCCGACGAGCAGCATCCCGCGGGTGTAGTGCGGCTGCCGGTTGAAGCCCATCGGCAGCGCCGCGCCGCGGATCTTCGAGGTGGCGTGGTCCTCGTCGAACTGCCAGTCCTCGGGCATCTGGGCGCACCAGCGCTTGAGCATGCCGCGGTAGTCGACGCTCTGGAACGCCTTGCTGGTGTTGAGGAGCCCGAGGCCGACGTTGGACGTCCCGTCCCCGACGCCGAAGACCCAGCCGTAGCCGGGCAGGAGGCGCTCGCCGTCCCAAAGTTCCAGCCAGGCCTCCATGAAGTCGTCGTCGTGCCGCGGGGTCTGGAAGTAGCGGCGGACGGCGACGCCCATCGGACGGTCCTCGCGCCGCCGCAGCCCCATCGCGAGGGACAGCCGGGTCGAGTTGCCGTCGGCCGCGACGACCAGCGGCGCGTGGAACTCGACGTCCTCGCCCTCGTACTGGGCGGTGACGCCGGTGATGCGGTCGGTGCGCTCGTCCAGGATGGGGCCGGTGACGTTGCAGCCCTGGAGCAGCTGGGCGCCGGCCTTCGCGGCGTGCTCGGCGAGGAACTGGTCGAAGTCGGTGCGCCTGCGCACGAGCCCGAAGTCGGGGAAGCTCGCGAGCTCCGGCCACGGCAGCTCCACCTTGACGCCGCCGCCGTAGATGCGCAGGCCCCGGTTGCGCCCCCAGCCCGGGTCGGTGACGTCGACGCCCATGCCGATCAGCGCGCGGACGGCGCGCGGGGTGAGGCCGTCGCCGCAGATCTTGTCGCGCGGGAAGACGGCCTTCTCCAGCAGGAACACGTCCAGGCCGGTCTGCGCCAACCAGTAGGCGGTCGACGAACCGGCGGGGCCTGCCCCGACGACGACCACATCTGCGTGTCGGACGTCCGCATGCCGGGTGGAGTCGGTCACGGCGCTTCCTCTTTAGCTCGTTCGCTTGTGAAGTACTTCACAAGGGTCCGGTGGGGAGTCTATTCCTTTATCACGACTGGTGGGTACTTCGGGGCCGGACGAGCTTGGAGCGGTCCGGCCCACCGGTCCGCGATCACCCCGGATTGACGGCGTGGTGCAGCGCGGCCACCCCGAACGTGAGGTCGCGCCAGCGCACTTCGTCCCAGCCCGCGTCCTGGATCAGCCGCGCCAGGGCCGCCTGGTCGGGCCAGTCCAGCGTCGACTCGGCGAGGTAGCGGTAGGAGTCGGGATTGGAGCTGACCCGCGCCAGCAGCGGCAGCCCGTACCGCAGATGCGCCTTGTGCCCGGCGGCCAGCAGCGCGTTCGGCGGATGGCTCACCTCGCAGACCAGCAGCCGTCCGCCGGGCCTCGCGACCCGGCGCAGTTCGCGCAGCGCCTTCACCGTGTCGGCGACGTTGCGGAGGCCGAACGAAATCGTCACCGCGTCGAACGAGCCGTCCGCGAACGGCAGCCGCAGCGCGTCGCCCGCGACGAAGTTCAGCCCCTGGACGCCCGCCTGGCGGCGCGCCCCCACGCGCAGCATGCCGAGGGAGAAGTCGCACGCGACCGTCTTCGCGCCCGCGTCCGCGAACGGCACCGACGACGTGCCCGTCCCGGCCGCCAGATCGAGGATCCGCTCGCCCGGCCGCGCGTCCAGCGCCCGCACGACCTCCCGCCGCCACCGCCGGTCGCGCCCGCCGGTCATCAGCGTGTTCAGCAGGTCGTACCGCTCGGCGGTGCCGTCGAACATCGCCGCGACGTCGGCGGGCTTCTTCTCCAGGGAGGCGCGGCTCATGCCACCAGCCTAGGAGGCCGTGTCACCTGCCGCCGCCCCGGGTGCGTCAGGCGTCCTCGCGGGTGACGGACTTGCCGAACCTCTCGCGCTGCGCGCGGGCCCCGCGGGCGACCACGGACGACATCCGGTCACGCTGCGCGGACAGCAGCACATAGCTGACGACGCCGCTGATCAGCAGCGCCAGCAGCAGGAGCAGGAACCCGCGGGCCCCGAACAGCGCCAGCACGCCCGCGGTCACCGCGAAGATCGCGAGCCGCGCGACGGTGTAGAAGATGACGGAACGCATGACCCTTCGAGGGTAATACCTACTTCAGGACGTCCTGGAAGAGGGCCGGGTCTACGTTGCCGCCGGAGAGGATGGCGACGTAGGCGCGTCCCCTGGGGAGTTCGGCACGGTGGTAGAGGTAGGCGGCGGTGGCGACGGCCCCGGCCGGTTCGGCGATGAGGCGGGCCTCGCGGGCGAGGCGGCGCATCGTCAGGCGGATCTCGTCCTCGGTGACCGTGACGACGCCGTCCACGTGGGCGCGCATGTGCGCGAACGGCAGATCGCCCACCCGCTGGACGCGGAGCGCGTCGGCGATGGTGCGTCCGGTCTCCTCCGCCTCCCACGCGACGGGACGTCCCGCGGCCATCGAGTCGCGGGCGTCGGCGGCGAGCTCCGGTTCGACGCCGACCACCCGGGCCTCGGGGCGCAGCGCCTTGACGGCGGCGGCGACGCCCGCGACGAGGCCGCCGCCGCTGATCGGGACGAGCACGACGTCCACGTCCGGACGGTCCCGGACGATCTCCAGCCCCACCGTCCCCTGCCCCGCGATGACCCGCGCGTCGTCGTAGGGCGGGATGAGCGTGAAGCCGTGCGCGGCGGCGAGCTTGTCCGCGGTCTCGGCGCGGGCCTGCGAGGTCGGCTCCACGTACACGACCTCGGCGCCGAGCGCGATGCACGCGTCCACCTTCACGCCCGGCGTGGTGTGCGGCATGACCAGGACGGCCTTGATGCCGAGCGCGCGCGCCGCGTACGCGACTGCCTGCGCGTGGTTGCCGCTGGAGTGCGTCACGACGCCGCGCTCGCGCTCCTCCGGCCGGAGGGACGCGATGGCGGAGTACGCGCCGCGCAGCTTGAACGCGCCGATCGGCTGCAACGACTCGGCCTTCACCAGCAGCGGCGGCTCCCCGGCGGTCGCGGCACCGGTGGACGGCGGGGCCGGGTCATGCGGGAAAGGGACGAGCGGCGTCCGGACGGCGACGCCCGCGATGCGCTCGGCGGCCCTTTCGATCTCCGGCAGCGAAACAAGATCGGACATGGCTCGGAGACTACTTCCACAACGGCGCGCCACGGCCGTCGCGGCGTGTCGGACGAGACGCTTTCGCGTGCCCGTTCAGTGCGTGACTTGGCAGGTCAAACGGGGTCGATGGGAGGCATGCCCCGAAAGTCCCCGGCACCGAGTGTGATCCCTCCTGTTCGGAAAACTACGGTCCGTGATCTTTTCCGAAAACAAGGGAGAAATCGGTCTTGACCCGCCACACTGTTAAACAGTCCACCCGCGCCGAGAGCGGGACAAAGGGGGAGAGAAAACGTGGAGAGCACGAGCGAGCGCCTGCTGACCCCAGGAGAGGTCGCCGCCCTCTTCCGGGTCGACCCGAAGACGGTCACCCGATGGGCCGCCGCGGGCCGGATCAGCAGCATCCGGACACCGGGGGGCCACCGGCGCTTTCGCGAGTCCGAGGTGCACGCGCTGCTGCGCGGCGAGGAGCCCATCGCCGAGCATTCGGCGCGCTGACCCGCCCGGACCCGTTCATCTGGGCCCGCCCGCCGTTCCGGGCCCCGCTTACCGGCCTCAGCCGCCCGGACCGCCGCGTCGTGGCAGTCCCCCGGGGGAGACTCCAGCCCGGGCGGCCGGGGCCGTTCCGTTTTCCAGGCCCGACCGTTCAGTTTCCAGGCCCGACCGTTCAGTTTCCAGGCCACTGGTTTCCAGGCCCTCCGATCGCGGGTCTGACCCCGCTCTCCCCGGGTCAATCCCCGCTCTCCTCCGGGGCGTCCGGTTTTCCGGGGCCGTCCGGGTCCCCTGGAGCGTCCGGCTCCCCGAGGGCGTCCGGCGCCTCAGGGGCGTCCGACTTCCATTCCTCGAAACGGCGGAGCAGGTCGGCGTCCCCGTCCCGCCAGCGGCGGCGCCTGTCCTCCAGCTCGTCCTCCGTCAGCGACTCGCGGAGGAGCCGGTCGTAGTCGGGGTCGCCGGGACCGATCTCGACGTAGGCGTCGGCGATGATCCGTCCCTCGCGCGCAGCGGGCCCGGACCCGCCCTCGCCCGCGTCGGCGAGGACGCTGTGCGGAACCCGGAGCGTGCCGTCGGGGAGCCGGATCACGTACATCGTCGATCACCCTCGCGATTCACAGTTGCGCGCCCTGCCATCAGGATGTCCTAGATCCCGTACCTGCGGTTGAAGAAGAGCATGACTTCCAGTGCCATCCGGATATTTCCGGCGAGCATATCGACGAGGGCCGGACGCTGCCGGGAGGAGATCGCGGCGAACGCGTCCGCGAAGAACTCGCGACGGCCGAGCGAGTTCGGCTGGCGGTGGAAGTCGCTCGCGAGATGCGGCAGGCACTGCTCGTACAGCCGCTGGAAGGCGGGGCTGTCGGACGTCCACGTGCCGTCGTCGCCGTCGATGTCGTCGAGCGCGTGCCCGACCTCGTGCAGCATCACGTCCGGCGTCGGCGACGGCCGGTCCCCGACGACGATCTTGTGGTCGCCGTACGCGCCGGCGCAGATGTCCCAGGTGGCGCGGCCCGACGGCAGCGGACGGTCGCGCAGATGGCCCATGTCGTCCAGCTGCGGGACGCCGCCCGGCCCCACATAGATGCCGTCCAGCCCGGACGCGAGCTTCTCCTTGAGCCGGTCCGGCAGCGCCGCCAGGCTGTCCACGGCCCCGATCACCTCGGGGCCCGGCGGGCCGCCCCTGACGTCCCACTGCCGGTACAGGACGTTCTCCAGCACGCCGCAGTTCCGGCGGCCGTCGGAGACGTGCGGCATGCCCGGCGGGTACGGCTCCACGCGCAGCCGGTCGTCGTCGAGCTCGAAGTCGCTCCACGAGTAGTCGCCCGGACGCGGCCTGCCCCGCCTGCGCCGGCTGAACCTGCCGCCGAGCAGGCCGGTCGCGTCGCCGCCGTCCGGGCCTTCGGGGGCGTCCCGGCCGTTCCGGTCGCCGTCCACGCCGCCCGGGCCCAGCGCGAAGTCGTCGTCGCGGCCCGCCTTGCGGAACCGGCCGAACCGGTCGCGCGGCTGGTTGCTGCGCGGCCGCACCTGACCGGAGTCGGGCGGCGACGGCGAGTACGCGGCGTCGTCCCGCCGGAACGACTCCCGGTGCCACCGCTCCCGGGGCCGGGGCTTGCGATGGACGCCTTTGAAGCGCATCGGGCTCCTCTGTCCACGGACCCGCGGGGGTAGCGAGCGGCGTCCGCCGCAAGACCGGGTCCCCGAGGAAGGGTAAGCCGGAACCCGACACGCCGTCATCCCCGGGAGTCACGGATCCCGGAATTCTTCTCAGGCGTAGGAGTGCAAGCCGGAGAACATGTAGTTGACGCCGAAGAAGTTGAACAGCAGCGCGGCGAACGCCAGCAGCGAGAGGAACGCCGCCTTGCGGCCCTTCCAGCCGGCCGTCGAGCGGGCGTGCAGGTAGGCGGCGTAGATGATCCAGGTGACGAAGGACCAGATCTCCTTCGGGTCCCAGCCCCAGTAGCGGCCCCACGCCTGGTCGGCCCAGATCGCGCCCATGATGATCGCGGCCGTCCAGATCGGGAACGCGAACATCGTGACCCGCATCGCGAGCCGGTCGAGGCTCTCCGTGGACGGGACGCGCGCCAGGAAACCGTGGTCGTCGGTCTTCGGCCCGCGGGCCTCCACGCGCAGCTTCAGGAAGTAGAGGATCGTGGCCGCGCCGGCGACGGTGAACGCCCCGGTCGCGGTGATCGCGGCGCTCACGTGGATGGCGATCCAGTACGAGTTGAGCGCCGGGGTGACCGGCCCCACCGAGTCGTACAGCCAGATGTTCGCCACGCCGAGCGCGATGACGGCGGCGAACATGACGGGCGCGCCGAGGAAGCGGGCCTTGTACCGGAACATCACGACGATGAACGCGGCGACGGCGGCGAACGAGATGGCGGTGAGGAACTCGTACATGTTGCCCCACGGCCACCGGTTCGCGGACAGCCCGCGGGTCACCAGGACGCCGAGGTGCGCGCCCACGCCCAGCACGTTCAGCAGGATCGCGAGGCGCGGCCAGTCGACCTGGGGGCGCTCTTCGTCGACGTCGTCGTCGGTCGCGGCGGCGGCCTTGGCGGGCGCGTCGTCGTCGACGTCCGCGGCGCCGCCGGCGCCCACCAGCACCTTGGCGGCGGCCTTCTCCGACACCGCCGCCTTGGCCTCCGATGCCTTGGCCTCCGCGGCGGTCGCGGCGCCGCGGCGACCGAAGCCCATGTCGGCGGCGTAGGCGACCAGCGCGATGATGTACATCACTACGGTGGTCAGCATGAGCTTGTCGCTCAGGTTCGCGAGGTCGGCGTTGCTCACCTGGTGCTCACCTCGTCACTCCTTCGATTCGGTCGCCGGGCCATCCGGCTCGTCGGGTTCGTCCGGCTCGGCCGGGTCTTCCGGGTCTTCCGGGTCTTCCGGGTCTTCCGGCTCGGCTGCCCCGTCCGGTGCGGCGGGATCGTCTGGCTCGGGGCCGTCCGGCTCGGCGGGGCCGTCCGGCTCGGCGGGGCCGGGGCGCTGCTCCGGGCCGCGCAGGGCGGTCACGATGTCGTCGAACTCCGAGGTCGCGTTCCCCAGCGTGAGGCCGCCGACCTCGACCACCGTACGCCCGCCCGTTCCGGCGCTCGCACGGACCCACACCCTGCGCCGCCTGACCATGAACGACGTCGCCACGCCCAGCACCGCCAGGATGGCCGCGACCAGGGCGGGGATGCGTCCCGGGTCGTGGTTGACCGACAGGGTCGCGTACTCCTTGAGGCCGTCGAACGTGATCGAGCCGGCGCCGCCGGGCAGCGTGAAGGTCTCCCCCGGCTCCAGCAGTTTCTGTCCGTCCTTGACCGGCTGGAGTGTCTTGCCGATGCCCTCCAGCTTGTACACCGACTGCGGGGAGCCGGAGTCCAGGCCGATGTCGCCCTTGAACGACGAGATCGTGACGACGGGACGGAGCGGCGCCGGGAACGCGGAGACGATCTGCTTGCCGTCCTCGCTGGCCATGGCCGTGGGCCACAGGATCGCGTAGAAGGCGAGCTGGTCCGGCTCGGCGTCGGGGGCCTTGATGACGCCCTCGGACGTCAGGTTCTGCGGCTCCATCTCCAGGAAAGGCACCGTGTCCTGGAAGGCGACGTTGCCCTTGGCGTCCCGGACGGTGAACTTCGGCGCGTACCCGTGGCCCAGCAGGTACACCTTTGCACCGCCGACCTTCAGCGGATGGTTGATCTGCAGGTCGTGCCGCTTGTCGTCGCCGTCGGGCGCGGCGCGGTAGCGGATCTTGGCGTTGAACTCGGTGGCCTGGCCGCGCTTGTCGCCCTTGGTCTCGTACTCGGCCTTGAAGTCGTCCAGGCTGACGGTGAACGGGGCCAGCTCGCCGTCGTCGAACGCGCGCCCCGGTGCGAACTGGTCGTACTGGTTCAGCGAGTTCGCGAACGTCTTGCCCTCCATGAGCAGGACGTCCCCGCGGTAGCCGAACAGGTTCCCGAGGCCGAGCGCGAACAGCAGCGCCAGCAGCGCCAGGTGGAACAGCAGGTTGCCCGTCTCGCCGAGATAGCCCTTCTCGGCGGACGCCGCGCCGCCGGACACGTCCACCCGGAACCGCCGTCCGCGCAGGACCTTGCGGGCCTCGGCCAGGACGTCGTCCGGGGACGTGTCCGTTTCGTAGGTCGCGGACTGCGGCAGCCGTCCGAGGTTCCGGGGCGCCGCGGGCGGACGGGCCCGCATCGACCGGTAGTGCTTCACCGCGCGCGGGACGACGCACCCGGCCAGCGAGACGAACAGCAGGATGTAGATCGCCGCGAACCAGGGCGCGGCGAACACGTCGAACATCGAGGCCCTGTCGAGCCACGGGCCGAGCGTTTTGTGGTCGTCCAGGTAGGCCGCGACCTTCTCGGGCGCCTGGCCCCGCTGCGGCAGGATCGACCCGGGGACCGCGCCGAGCGCCACCAGGAACAGCAGGATCAGCGCGGTGCGCATCGTGGTGAGCTGCCGCCAGCCCCAGCGCAGCCAGCCGACCGGGCCGATGCCCTTGGGGCGCGGCACCTCCTCCGGTGGCTGCCGCGCGGCGGGCGCCTGCGTGCCCGACTCGGGGTCCGATTCCTTGACGTCGTGCCCTGATTTCTTGACGTCGTGCTTGGTGTCAGTCATCTCAAATAACCGGTTCGTAGCCGCTGATCCACGATCTCAGCTCGATGGTCAGGTCGCCCCACAGGCCGCTGACCAGCAGCACCCCGATGAGGACGAGCATGCCCCCGCCGGTCCGCATGACCAGGGGGTAGTGGCGCTTCACGGCGCCGAACGCGCCGAGCGCCCGGCGGTAGGCGATCGCGGTGACCACGAACGGCAGGCCGAGCCCCACACAGTACGCCAGGGACAGCAGCGCGCCCCGTCCGGCGCTCGCCTCGGTGATCGCGAGGCCCTGCACCGCGCCGAGCGTCGGGCCGATGCAGGGCGTCCAGCCGAGCCCGAACAGGACGCCGAGCAGCGGCGCGCCCGCGAGCCCCGCGGCGGGCAGCCGGCCGGACTTCAGCGTCCGCTGCAACCCTGGGATGAAGCCCATGAACGCGAGGCCGAACACGATCGTGACGGCGCCGAGGACGCGGGTGATCGTGTCCTGGTACTCCAGCAGCCACCGGCCGAGCCCGCCGAAGATCACGCCGTAGCTGACGAACACGACGCTGAACCCGGCGATGAACAGCATTGCGCCCGCGAGGAGCCGTCCGCGCCGCTGGTCGGCGAGGTCGGCGCCGGTCATGCCCGTCACGTACGACAGGTAGCCGGGGACGAGCGGCAGCACGCACGGCGACGCGAACGAGACGAGCCCGGCCAGCGCCGCCAGCGGCGCCGCCGCCACCAGCGACCCGCTGACGACCGTATCGCTGACCGTGCTCATGCCTGGGTGCTCATCCCTCCGGCGCTCACCGGCGCCCGTCGGCTCACGTCTCCGCGAGGACCTTGGCGACCAGCGGGTTCAGCTTGGAGTACGTCGTCGCGCCGATGATCCGGGCGGCGACGCGGCCCTGCCGGTCGAGGACGAGCGTGCTCGGGATCGCGCTCGGCGGGACCTCCCGGAACGCCAGCGTGACCTGCCCGTCCGCGTCGAACAGGCTCGGGTAGGTGACCTTGAACTTGCGCTCGAACGCCTCCGCGTTCGCCTTGGAGTCCTTGAAGTTGACGCCGAGGAACGCGACGCCCTTGGCCTTGTTCTCGTCGTACACGTGCTGGAGGGACGGCGCCTCGCCGCGGCACGGCGCGCACCACGACGCCCAGAAGTTGACGACGACGGCCTTGCCCCTGAGGTCGGCGAGCTTGAACGGTTTGCCGTCCAGGTGCTCGCCGGTGACGTCCTGGACGCTCTTGCGGTCGGCAGGCTTGTACTCCGTCACGTTCCCGTTGCCGGAGACGAAGCGCGTGTCGTCGCCCTGCCCGTTCTCCGAGGCGCTCGTCCCGGCGCACCCGGCCAGCAGCCCGCAGAGCGCGACGGCAGCGGCGGCGGCGCGCGGAGGGGAGACTCGGGGGCTCAACGGACCCTCCTATATCAGGGCGAGCTACTACAAGACGTAGTACACAACCTAGCGGTGCGGTCAGGCTCCCGCGACACTGGGCCCCTTCGCGATTCCCGCCGCGGGCTCGCAGTAGGCGACCTCCACCAGCCGGCTGCCCGCGAACGTCAGGCTCGTCAGGCTGGCCAGGCCGCACTCTCGCCGCTTCGGGTGGTGCCAGAGGCGGCGGCGCTCGGCGTGCAGGCGCAGCACCCAGATCGGCAGCTGGTGGCTGACGCAGACGGCCTCGTGGCCCTTCGCCGCCTCGCGCGCCCTGATCACGGCCGCGCGCATCCGGGCGGCGAGGTCCGCGTAGGGCTCTCCCCAGGACGGCTTGAACGGGTTGACCAGGTGCCGCCAGTGCTCGGGACGGCGCAGCGACCCGGCCCCGGCCCCGAACGTCAGACCCTCGAAATGGTTGCCGGCCTCGATCAGCCGATCGTCCACCGTCACGGGCAGGTCGAACGCGTCGGCCAGCGGCGCGGCCGTCTCCAGCGCCCGCTGCATCGGCGAGGAGAGGATGGCGGTCACGTCCCGGTCGGCGAACCATTTGGCGACCGCCTTCGCCATGAGGACGCCGTCCTCGCTGAGGCGGTAGCCGGGCAGCCGCCCGTAGAGGATCCCGTCGGGATTGTGCACCTCACCGTGCCGCAACAGGTGAACGGTCGTCTTCTCGGTCATCGCACGCCAGGTTACCCACGCGGCCTCGCGCTTCCGTCCACCGGCCATGCCGTTGGGCGCGCGGGCGTCAGGGGGAGATGGCGGCGACGGCAGGGATGTCGGCGGGGACGGCGGCGCGCAGTGCCGTGATCGCGGCGCGGATGGCGGGACGCCGGGCGGCCTCCTCGCGCCAGACCGCGTACACGCGGCGGGACAGCGGCGCCCTCAGCGGGACGATCGCCACCCCCGGCGGGACGTCGCAGCGGCCGAGCCGGGGCAGGATCGCGTTGCCGAGCCCGACGGCGACGAGGGAGAGCTGCGTGGCGAACTCGTAGGCCATGTGGTCGATGCTGGGCTCGCTGTCGACGGCGCGGAGCGTCCGCAGGAGCCAGTCGCAGCAGATGCTGTCGGGCGACGAGCTGATCCACGGGTCGCCGGCGAGCTCCTTGAGGTCGATGGTGTCGCGCCCGGCGAGCGGGTGGGTGGACGGCAGCGCCACGTCGGCGACGTCGTGGCAGATGACGCCCTTGTGCAGGCCCTCGGGCAGCGGCAGCGGCTCGTTGTTCCAGTCCTGGACGACGGCCATGTCGAAGTCGCCGCGCGAGACGAGCGGCATGCTGCGCAGCGGGTCCTCTTCGAGGAGCTTGACGCGCAGGTCGGGATGGTCGGCGCGGAGGGCGCGCAGCGCGGCGGGCATCAGCCCGCGGATCCCGGTGGGGAAGGCGGCGACGGTGAGCTGCCCGACGACGGAGCCGCGGTGCGCCTCCAGGTCGGCCTGGGCCTGCTCGACGAGCGACAGGATCCGCTCGGCGTGCGCGACGAGCAGCTCGGCGGCGTCGGTGAGCCGGACGCCCCGGCCGTTGCGTTCGAGCAGCTTCTGGCCGGTCTCCCGCTCCAGCTTGGCGAGCTGCTGGGACACCGCCGACGTGGTGACGTGCAGGACGTCGGCGGCGGCGCTGACCGAGCCGTACGTCGCGACGGAGTGCAGGGCGCGCAGCCGTTCGAGATCAAGCATGTAAGTAATACTAAAGCGATGTGTCAAGAAGTTCTCGCTTGTCCTAAAGCGAGTGTTTCCTTGACGATCGGGGCATGAGATCGCGCCACGTCCTGCTGGCGACGCTGATCGCCGCGTTGTGGGGCTTCAACTTCGTCCCGATCCACCGGGCGCTGGACGACGTCTCGCCGCTGCTGATGGCGGCGCTGCGGTTCGTCCTCGCGGCGGTGCCCGCGGTGTTCTTCGTGCGGCGGCCGCCGGTTCCGGCGCGGTGGCTCGTGCTGGTCGGCGTTCCGCTCGGCGTGGGGCAGTTCGGGCTGCTGTTCCTCGGCATGGACATGGGCATGCCCGCGGGGCTGGCGTCGGTCGTCCTCCAGGTCCAGGCGATCTTCACGGCGCTGTTCGCGGGGCTGCTGCTGCGCGAGCGGCTCGGCGTCCGGCAGGTCGCGGGGATGGCCGTCGCGTTCGGCGGGGTCACGCTGCTCGGCGTGGCGCAGTCCGAGGGCGGCAGCCCGGTCGGCGCGTTCCTCGTCTGCCTCCTGGCCGCGGCGAGCTGGGGGCTCGCGAACATCGGCATGCGCCGGATGAACCAGGCCGCCGACGGGCCGATCGAGCCGTTCGGGTTCATGGTGTGGGTGTCGCTGGTGCCGCCGCTCCCGCTCCTCGCCCTGTCGCTGATCTTCGAGGGGCCCGGCGCCGTGCCGGACGCGGCCCGCGATCTCTCCCTGGCCGGGCTCGGCTCGATGGCGTACATCGCCTACATCTCCACGCTGTTCGGGTTCGGCGTGTGGGGATGGCTGATGCGCCGCTACGAGGCCAGCACGGTCGCGATGTACTCGCTGCTCGTCCCGCCGTTCGGGCTTCTCTCGGCGGGCCTGCTGCTCGGCGAGCACGTGGACGCCGTCCGGCTCGCCGGCGCCGCGTTGATCATCGCGGGGGTCGCGGCGGGCAGCGTCCGCCCGCGGCCGCGCGTCGAGATCGCCGTCGCGCCGCCCAGCGAACCCGAACCCGAACCCGTCGAAACGAGGTGAGAACCGAAGTGAGAACCGTGCACGGAATCCACGCGTCGCTCGTGACGCCGTTCACCCGCTCCGGCGAGGTGGACGCCAAGTCGCTCGAACGGCTCGCCGTCCACTGCCTGGACAACGGCGCGGACGGCCTGGTCGCACTGGGCACGACCGGCGAGGCCGCCATGCTGAGCCCCGCCGAGCAGCGGACCGTCCTGGAGGTGTGCCGCGCCGTCTCGATCGAGCACGGCGCGCCGCTGATCGTCGGCGCCGGGACGGTCGGCACCGAGGACTCGATCCGCCAGGCCCGCGAACGGGCGCCGCTCGCCGACGCGCTGCTCGTCGTCGTCCCGTACTACCTGCGCCCGTCGGACGAGGGCGTCGTCGACCACTTCGCCGCCATCGGCGCCGCCGTGGACGTGCCGCTCGTCGCGTACAACGTCCCGTACCGGACGGGGAAGAACCTGTCGGCCGCCACGCTCCTGGAGATCCTCGCGCTCGACTGCGTCGCCGGTGTCAAGCAGTGCGCGGGCGCCGTCGACCACGACACCCTGGCCGTGCTCGCCGCCCGTACGGGTAAGGCGATTCTGTGCGGGGACGACATGTACCTCTATCCGATGCTCCAGCTCGGCGCGTCCGGGGGCGTCGCCGCGTCCGCCTGCCTCGCGCCCGCCGGGTACGCCGCTATGGCAGCCGCTGTGCGCGACGGCAACGCCCCGCGCGCGCTCGCGACGCACAACGCGCTGCTTCCCATGGCGGACGCGCTGTTCAGCGAGCCGTCCCCGAGCGTGCTGAAGGCGTGCCTGGCCGAGGAAGGGCTGATCGACGAGCCCGCGGTGCGCGCTCCGCTGCACGCACCGCGTCCCGAGCCGGTCGCCGCGGCGCTGAAGGCGTTCAGGACCCTCTAGATCGCGTTCAGGGCCCTCTAGATCGCGGGCCCTAGGACGACGACGACGCCTGGGCGGCGGCGCGGGCGGCGTGCGGGAGGGCGTCCAGGACGCGTCCGAGCGCCTCCTCGTCGTGCGCCGCCGACAGGAACCACACCTCGTACGCGGACGGCGGCAGGTACACGCCGCGCTCCAGCATGGCGTGGAAGAACGCGGCGTAGGCCTTGGCGTGCTGCCGCTGCGCGGCGGCGAAATCGCCGACCTTCCCGTCGGTGAAGAAGACCGAGAAGAGGCTCCCGGCGTTCTGCATGGAGTGCGGGACGCCCGCCCGCGCCAGCTCCGCCGACGCGGCCTTCGACACGGTCCCCGCCGCGCGGTCGACCGCCGCGTACACGTCAGCGGTCGCGTGCCGGAGCGTCGCCAGTCCGGCGGCGGTGGCCAGCGGGTTCCCCGACAGCGTGCC
The DNA here is from genome assembly GCF_044326345.1 of Actinomadura sp. 9N215. Lineage (NCBI taxonomy): Bacteria > Bacillati > Actinomycetota > Actinomycetes > Streptosporangiales > Thermomonosporaceae > Actinomadura > Actinomadura sp. 9N215. The sequence continues at coordinate 195,043 of NZ_JBIRBA010000017.1, forward strand.
CGCCTGGTAGACGGGACCGGCGGGGGCGAGCTGGTCCATGACGTCGGCGCGCCCGCCGAACGCGGCCGCGGGCAGCCCGCCGCCCATCACCTTCCCGAACGTCATCAGGTCGCCCGGCACGCCCTCGATCCCGTACCAGCCGGACGGGGACGCGCGGAACCCGGTGAGCACCTCGTCCAGCACCAGCAGCGCGCCGTACCGCTCGCAGAGCCGCTTCAGCAGCGCGTTGAAGCCCGGCAGCGGCGGCACCACGCCCATGTTGCACGGCACGGCCTCGGTGATGACGCAGGCGATGTCGGTGCCGTGCTCGTCGAACACCGTCTCCACGGCCGCGACGTCGTTGTAGGTGAGGATCAGCGTGTCGCCGGTGGTCGCGCCCGTCACGCCGGGCGTGTCGGGCAGGCCGAACGTGGCGACCCCGGAGCCCGCCGCGGCGAGCAGCGCGTCGACGTGCCCGTGGTAGCAGCCCGCGAACTTCACGATCTTGGTGCGTCCGGTGAAGCCGCGCGCCAGCCGGATCGCCGACATCGTCGCCTCGGTCCCCGAGTTGACGAGCCGGACCTTCTCCGCCGGCGTCCGGGAGACGATCTCCTCGGCCAGCTCCACCTCGCCGGACGTCGGCGCGCCGTAGGACGTGCCGCGGCCCGCCGCGTCCCGCACCGCCTCCACGACGGCCGGATGGGCGTGCCCGAGGATCAGCGGGCCCCACGAGCACACCAGGTCGACGTACTCGTTGCCGTCGACGTCCGTCAGATAGGGGCCGCGCGCGGACGCCATGAAGCGGGGCGTCCCGCCGACGGCGCCGAACGCCCGCACCGGCGAGTTCACCCCGCCGGGCACCACCCGGGAGGCCCGGTCGAACAAGTCCTGGGAATGATCGGTACCAGTCATCAATTCAGTCTCTCAGTTGCAGTTCGGGAACTAGCCTTGACCTCGCCCGGTACGGGCCGATATTCCACCAAGTACGACATCGGCGCCTGTCTCCGCCCGCGATCTTCGCCCGCGGTCTCACGGCGCCCCTTGACCACCCGGCCGGCTCACCGGGACAGGGCGTATCGGAGGGATGGCTTTCACCGTGCTCAACGGCTGGACGGTCCCGGGCTTCACCCACGAGCGGCAGCTGGGTGACGGCGCCGCGGGCCGGGTGGTGCTGGCGGTCGACGACCTGACCAGCACGAAGGTCGCGATCAAGTACCTCGGCGGCGCGCTGCTCGCCGACGAGGCGTTCCTGGCGCGGTTCCGCGCGGCCGCGCGCAGCCTGTCCCAGCTGGAGGACCCCAACGTCGTCGACCTGTACGACTTCGTGGAGACCCCGGACGGCGCCGCGATCGTGATGCAGTGCGTGGAGGGCGTCAGCCTGCGGCGCGTCCTCGCCGCGCAGGGGCCCGCCGGCCCGCTCGCGGCCCTGTCCATGCTCGGCGGGACGCTGCTCGGGCTCGCGTCGGCGCACGAGCACGGCGTGCCCGTGCACGGCGCGCTGCGCCCGGCGAACATCATGATCGACGTCGACGGCAACGCGCGGCTCACCGACTTCGCGACGTCGCCCCCCGGGACCGAGGCGCAGTCCGGCCCGGCGTACGCGGCGCCCGAGCTGTGGGACGGCGCGCCCGCCACCGTCGCCACCGACCTGTACGCCGCCACCGCCGTCTTCTACGAGTGCCTCACCGGACGCCCGCCGTTCGCCGGACGGAACATGGCGCGCCAGCACCGGGAGGCGGCGATCCCCGCCGACGAGGTTCCCGGGCCGCTGCGCGACCTCATCCACCAGGGCCTCGCGAAGAGCCCGGAGCACCGTCCCGCGACGGCCGCCGACTACCTCGCCGCCCTGGAAGAGGCGGCCGTGTCGGCGTACGGGCCGTCCTGGGAGGCGCAGGGCCGCGGCCGACTCACCGAACTGGCCGCGCAGGCCGCCCTGCAACCCGAGCCGCCGAAGCCGAAGCCGGCCCGCAGCAGCGGACGCAACCCCGTCGTCGCGGCCAAGCAGCCGGGAGGGGGCGGCTCCCGGACGCGCTGGGTCCTCGCCGCGGTCGCCGTCCTCGTCGTCGCGGGCGCCGGGGCGAGCGCCGCGACGCTGCTGAAGGACGACAAGAAGCAGCCCGCCGAGCCGACGACCGCGCAGAGCAGCAGCCCGCAGCCGACCCCGCCGGCCGGTGGCGTCGACCCGAAGGCGCTCGTCGCGCGGATCGACCGGGCCGTCGCGCAGGCGCCGGGCGCCCTGTTCAGCTACAAGCAGACGGGCTGCTGCGGCTTCCCCGCGAGCGGCAGGGGGACGCTCGGCCTCGCGCCCGGCGGACGGCCGTCCGGCGCGCTGCCGTCGTACACGCTGACGCTGGCGGGGGCCGGATCGGCCCGCAAGCCGGTCCGCGCGGTGATCGTCGACGACCGGTTCTACGTGCGCGTCGGCAAGCAGTGGCGGTCGTCGCCGCTGAGCGGGCGCGGCTATCCCGCGGCGGCGGACCAGGTGCGCTCGGGCAGCTCGGTCGCGAACCTGACGGCGCTGCTGCGGTCGGCGACGAAGCTCACCAGGACCGGCGCGATCTACGAGGGGACGGCGCCCGCGGAGGCGCTGGCGCAGGCCCCCGGCGTCGGGCCCATGTACGCGCGGATGGCCCGGGCCACCGGCGTCCAGCAGATCGCGTTCGCGATCAAGCTCGACGCGGGCTTCCGTCCGGTCAAGTTCTGGGTCCGCGCGGGTCCGGCGAACGGCCGCAACCAGACCATGCGCGGCTCCTACACCAAGTGGGGCCGCAAGCCCGCCATCCAGGCCCCGCCGTCCCGCTGACCCTGGCCCTGGCCCTGTGATCAGCTGGCGAGGCCGCAGCTGTCGGCGAGGACTTCGAGGAGCCGCAGCGGGTCGGGAAGCGGGTCGCTGGACGGCGGCCGCACCCACCCCGCCTCGCGCCCGGACGGCAGGACGGACGGCGGCGCGACCACATAGCTGTCGCGGCAGTGCCACCGCATGCCGGGCGTCTCCTCGACGTCCTCGGGGGAGCAGTCGAGATGGCAGGACCACCATTCGTCCTCGTCGACGGGCGCGCCGCGGGTCGCGACGAAGAACAGGCTCCGGTCGCCGCCGACCGACGCGACCGGGCCGACGGGCAGCCCGTCGCGGGCGATCCGGTCGAGCGCCGCCGTGCCCGCGGCGGCGGGGACGTCGAACACGTCGAAGACGCGGCCGGTCGGCAGGATGATGTTGGCCTTCGGGCGTTCGGCCCACCAGCGTCCGATGACGTCGGCGTCCACGCTGGCCTGGTGCGCCCAGGCCGCCGACACCGGATGCGCGCCCGGGTCGGGACAGCCGATCCGGTCGCACGAACACGCTCGGTCACCGCCGCCGCCCTTGCGGTCGCCCGCGTTCGGGGGATGCGCGCCGGGGAAGCAGGGCCAGCCGAGGGCGGCGTACTCCCGCGCCGCCGAGGCCATCCGGTCGCGTGCCGCTTTCAGCCGTCTGTTCCCCGAGACCGCCAGCATCTCCGCCCCCAATACCCCAAGGTCGAACGTGGGTTCCTGGTTAACGATGATGCCCGGCGCGCGAAACCGCGCACACGGCAACCCCTGGAAAACGACCCCAAGTGACTATGAGGCGTCCCGGACCGCCGGGACGTCAGGCCAGTCGACGAGACGTCAGGCCAGCCTGCGAGACGTCAGGGCAACCGGCGGGACGTCAGGACAACCGGCGGGCGACTTCGGCGGCCCAGTAGGTGAGGACGATGTCGGCGCCGGCGCGGCGGATCGACAGCAGCGACTCCATGATCGTCCGGTCCCGGTCGATCCAGCCCTTCTCGCCCGCGGCCTCGATCATCGCGTACTCGCCGCTCACCTGGTAGGCGACGACGGGGACGTCCACCGTGTCGCGGACGCGGCGGACGATGTCGAGGTACGCCCCCGCCGGCTTCACCATGACCATGTCGGCGCCCTCGTCGAGGTCGAGGAGCACCTCGCGGAGCGCCTCCTCGGCGTTCGCCGGGTCCTGCTGGTGGGTGGAGCGGTCGCCGAACTGCGGCGCGCACTCGGCGGCCTCGCGGAACGGGCCGTAGTACGCCGACGCGTACTTCACCGCGTAGGACAGGATCGGGATGTCGGGGTGGCCGGCGCCGTCCAGCGCGGTGCGGATCGCGGCGACCTGGCCGTCCATCATGCCGCTCGGGCCGACGACCGCCGTGCCCGCCTCCGCCTGCGCGACCGCGATGGACGCGTACCGCTCCAGCGTCGCGTCGTTGTCGATCTCGCCGGACGCGGTGAGGACGCCGCAGTGCCCGTGGTCGGTGTACTCGTCCAGGCACAGGTCCGTCATGATCACGGTCGCGTCGCCGAGGTCGGCGTTCAGGTCGCGCAGCGCGAGCTGGACGATCCCGTCCGGGTCGTCGGCGCCGGAGCCGGTCCCGTCCTTGACCGCCGGGATGCCGAACAGTATGAGCCCGCCGACGCCGGCCTCGACCGCGTCGTGCGCCGCCTTGCGGAGGCTGTCGCGGGTGTGCTGGAAGACGCCCGGCATGGACGAGACGGCCTGCGGCTCGGCGATGCCCTCCTTGACGAACATCGGCAGCACCAGGTCGGCGGGGGCGAGCCGCGTCTCGGCCACCATCCGGCGCAGCGCGGGCGTGCGCCGCAGCCGGCGCGGCCGCGCCACCGGAAACTGAGCAGACATGATCCTTCTCCCGTGAGGTGAGGCGCTACCGCGACCGCGTCACTTGCGGCGGCGGGCGCCGCGGCGCATCTGGCTGGGCTTGCGCGGCGGCTCCCCCGCCTCGGCCCTGGACGTCCGCCACCTCGCACCGTACTCGGCGAGGGCCTCCGCGAGGGCGGAGACGGACGGTTTGTCCGCCATGACGTCGACGCGCAGCCCGTACTCCTCGGCCGTCTTCGCCGTCTGCGGGCCGATCACCGCGATGACCGTCACCTTGTGCGGCTTCCCGGCGATCCCGATCAGGTTCTTCACCGTGGACGACGACGTGAACAGCACCGCGTCGAACCCGCCGCCCTTGATCGCGTTGCGGATCGGCTCGGGCGGCGGCGCGGCGCGGACCGTCCGGTAGGCGGTCACGTCCTCGCATTCCCAGCCCAGCTCGGTCAGCCGGGCGATGAGCACGTCCGTCGCGATGTCGGCGCGCGGCAGCAGCACCCGGTTGATGGGGTCGAGGTCCTCGTCGTAGGGCGGCCACTCACGTGCGAGGCCCTCGCCGGACTGCTCACCGGACGGCACCAGATCGGGCTGGATGCCGAACTCGACGAGCGCGGCGGCGGTCTGCTCGCCGACCGCGGCGACCTTCAGCCCGGCGAACGCGCGGGCGTCGAGCCCGTAGTCGACGAACTTCTCCCGGACGGCCTTGACCGCGTTGGTGGACGTGAACACCACCCACTCGTACCGTCCGGTGACGAGGCCCTTGACGGCGCGCTCCATCTGCTGCGGGGTGCGCGGCGGCTCGACGGAGATCGTCGGGACCTCGTCCGGGACGGCGCCGTACCCGCGCAGCTGCTCCGACAGCGACGCGGCCTGCTCCTTCGTCCGCGGCACCAGGACGCGCCACCCGAACAGCGGCTTCGTCTCGAACCAGGACAACTCGTCGCGCCAGCCGACCACGTCGCCGACGACGATCAGCGCGGGCGCCTCCATGCCCTTGGTGTCGGACGCCAGCTTCTGCAGCGTCGACACGACGGTCTCCTGCTCGGTGGTCGTGCCGAGGCTCGTCATCGCGGCGGGGGTCGAGTCGGGACGCCCGGCGGCGACGAGGCCCTTGCAGACCTCCGCCACCGCGCCCTCCGCGCCGATGATCACGAGGGTGGCGTCCGGGGCGGCGAACCGGTCCCAGTCGACGCCGCCCTCGGACGCGTCCACGAACCTGACCTCGCGGGTCTGGGGATCGGTCAGCGGGATGCCCGCGTACCCGGGCACCCCGGTCACGGCGGACACGCCCGGCACCACCTCGAACGGGACCCCGGCCTTCGCCAGGGCGCCGCCCTCGGCGGCCAGGCCGCACGCCAGCCCCGGATCGCCCCACAGCAGGCGCGCGACGCGGCGTCCCGCCTTCGCGGCCCGCGCGGCGATCTTGACGGGGTCGCCGTCCGCCGAGTCGACGATCTCCACGTCCGGACGGCAGTGGGACAGGATCTCCGGCGGGCAGAGCGCCCGGTTCACGATGACCGTGTCGGCGCGCTCCAGCTCGGCGGCGGCGCGGAGCGTCAGCAGGCCGGGGTCGCCGGGACCCATCCCGACGATCACGACGCCGCCCGGCCGGGCCGCCTCGTACGCCGAGTCGCTCGCTGCGCCGTCCGTGCCTTCCGCACCTTCCGCACCTTCCGTGCCTTCTGCGCTCATCGCGCTTTCCGCTGCGCTCTTCGTGCTTTTCGCAGCGCTCCTGCTTCTCGCGGTGCTCGTTGTGCCTTCTGCGGTGCTGCTCTTCGCGGCGGGGCTCAATCGCGCTCCCCCATCAACTGGTCGGCCCCCTGCGCGAGCAGCCGGTCCGCGAGATCGCGTCCCAGCTGTTCGGCGGCATCCGGGTGGCCGCTTGCGGACAGCCTCACCTGCCGGGTTCCGTCGTACGCCACGACGGTCGCCGTCAGATGGAGCTTTTCATCTACTTCGGCAGCGTACGTCCCCACGGGCGCGGAGCAACCCGCCTCCAGCACCGCCAGGACCGTCCGCTCCGCCGTGACGGCCTGCCTGGTCGCGGTGTCGTCGACCGTTCCAAGCAGGGCGCGGAGGTCGTCCCGGCCGGCGCGGCATTCGAGCGCGAGCGCGCCCTGCCCGGGCGCGGGCAGCATCTGGCTGGGGTCGAAGACCTCGGCGACCGCGTCGAGGCGGTCGATCCGCTTCAGGCCCGCGTGCGCGAGGACGACGGCGTCCAGCTCGCCGTCCGCGACCTTGCGGAGCCGGGTGTCGGCGTTGCCGCGGATCGGGACGATCTCCAGGTCGGGACGCATCGCGCGCAGCTGCGCGACCCGGCGCGGCGAGCCGGTCCCGATGCGCGCCCCGCGCCGCAGGTCTGCGAGCTTCGCGGGGCCGCACAGGGCGTCGCGCGGGTCGTCGCGGTACGGGGTCGCGGCGATCGCGATCCCCGGCGCCGCGGACGTCGGCAGGTCCTTCAGCGAGTGCACGGCGAAGTCCACCTCACCGGACAGGATCTTGTCGCGGAGGGCGTTGACGAAGACTCCCGTCCCGCCGATCTGGGCGAGCAGGGCCTTGGACACATCACCCTGCGTGGTTACCCCGACCAGCTCGACGGCATGCCCGGTCAGCCGCGTCAACGCGTCGGCGACCTGCCGCGACTGGGTCATCGCCATCAGGCTCTTGCGGGTGCCGAGCCGCAGCGGACGCCCGCCCGCCGCGCCCGGCTCCCCGGTCGCTCCCCCGCCTGCTTCCCCGTTCATCCCTCGTCTCCTTCGCGCCCGGCGACGGTGTCGCGGGCGCTCACCGCCCGGACGTTCGCAGCCTGCGCGTTCACCGTCTCCGCGCGCAGATCCTGCGCGTCCGGGCCTTCCGTACTCAAGTTCCGCGTGCTCAGGCCCTGCGCGTTCAGGCCCTGCGCGTTCAGGCTCTGCGTGCTCACGTCCTGTGTGCTCAGGTTCCGCGTGCTCACGTCGTGGGGGCGCATGCCGTGGGCGCTCAGGCCGTCCAGCGCGGGCATGGTGCTCACGCAGTCGGCCTCGGCGCATTCCGGGTCCACCGTACGGGCGGAGCCGGGCCGCTCGCCCGCCGCTTCCCCGGCACGCGGACCGGCGTCGCGCGGACCGGCGTCGCGCGGACCGGCGTCGCGCAGGTCGGCGTCATGCGGGCCGGCGTCATGCGGGCCGGCGTCGCGCAGGTCGGCGCGGGCCACCGCCTCCGGGGCCTTCGGGTCCAGGTCGAACAGCTCGCGCAGCGCGTCGGCGTAGGAGTCGCCGCCCGGCGCCGACGCCAGCTCCTTGACCCGGACGGTCGGCGCGTGGAGCAGCTTGTCCACCACGCGGCGGACGGTCTGCTCGATCTCCTTGCGGGCCCGGTCGTCCATCTCGGGCACCCGTCCGGCGAGCCGGGTCAGCTCGGCCTCCACGACGTCCGCGGCCTTGCTGCGCAGCGCGACGACCGTCGGCGCGACCGCGGCGGCGCGGGCGGCGCCGAGGAACGCTCCCACCTCGTCGCAGACGATGCGCCGGACGGCCTCGACCGCCTGCGGGCCGATGGCGTGCGCGGCCTCCTCCGCCTTCCGCAGATCGTCCAGCCCGGCGAGCGCGACGCCCGGCAGGTCGCCGACGGTCCGCTCGACGTCGTGCGGCAGCGCCAGGTCGAGGAAGAACCGGTTCCGGCCGTCGGAGCCGACGCCCTGCGTCTCAAGCCGCGCCGCCGTCAGCACCAGCCCGGTCGCCCCGGTGCAGGACACCACCAGGTCGGCCGCGGCGACCGCCGGGTCGACCGCGGACAGGTCGATCGCGCGGGACGGCGCGTCCAGCGAGGCGGTCAGCCGCTCCGCCCGCTCGCGGGTGCGGTTCGCGACCACGATCTCGCGCGCCCCGGCGCGGCTCAGCGTCGCCGCCGCGAGCGAGCTCATCGAACCGGCGCCGACGACCAGCGCGCGGACGCCGTCCAGCGGGCCGAGATGCCGGGCGGCGACGTCCAGCCCGACGCTGACCAGCGAGGCGCCCGCCTTGTCGATGCCCGTCTCGTGGTGGGCGCGCTTGCCGACGCGCAGCGACTGCTGCAGAACGTCGTGCAGCTCGCGGCCGAGCGTGCCCTCGTCCTGCGCGGCGCGGAACGCCTGCCGGAGCTGCCCGAGGATCTGCCCCTCGCCGACGACCATCGACTCCAGCCCGCACGCCACCGCGAACACGTGCTGGACGGCCCGCTCCTCGTAGTGCACGTACAGGTGCCGCGACAGCTCGTCCAGCGGGACGCCGGAGTGCAGGGCCAGCAGCTCGGACACCGCCGAGACGCCGCCGTGGAACTTGTCGACCACCGTGTAGATCTCGACCCGGTTGCACGTCGAGACGATCGCGGCCTCGGCGACGTTCGCGGAGTCGTGGACGGCGTGCAGCAGCTTCACCAGGTCGTCCCCGGCCACCGCCGCCCGCTCCAGGACGGCCACGGGCGCGCTCCGGTGACTGAGCCCCACGACCAGAATGCTCACGCCCTGCCTCCCGTGTCTCCCACGTCTCCCGCGTCTCCAGGATGCGCCGCCCGCGCCGTGTGCGACCGCGCGGTGTCTGACGTCATGTCCGCTCGTCTCATGCTTCGACGACCGTCTCCACGTACTGCTTCGCGCCCGGCGGCGCGTCGCCGGCGGCCAGGGAGGCGAGGCCGTCGGGCCCGCCGGCCTTGCGCTGCTCGTGGAACGCGAGGATCTGCAGCTCGATGGACAGGTCGACCTTGCGCACGTCGACGCCGTCGGGGACCGAGAGCACGACCGGCGCGAAGTTCAGGACGCTCGTCACGCCCGCGGCCACGACGCGATCGCAGACCCCCTGGGCCGCGCCCGCGGGGGTCGCGATCACGGCGATGGAGACGCCGTGGCCCGCGATGATGTCCTCCAGCCGGTCGATGTGCTGCACCGTCATGCCGGCGATCTCCTGGCCGACGATGGAGTCGTCCGCGTCGAGCAGGCCCGCCACGCGGAAGCCGCGCGACGCGAATCCGCCGTAGCCGGCCAGCGCACGGCCCAGGTTACCCACACCGATGATCGCGACGACCCAGTCTTGCGTCAGCCCGAGTTCCCGGGAGATCTGGTAGACGAGGTATTCCACCTCGTACCCCACGCCGCGCGTGCCGTACGAGCCCAGGTGGGAAAGATCCTTCCGGAGCTTGGCCGAGTTGACGCCGGCGGCCGCGGCGAGCTCCTCCGACGACACGGTCGCGACGCCGCGCTCCTGCAGCCCGGTGAGGGCCCGCAGGTACACCGGCAACCGCGCCACTGTGGCTTCGGGGATGCCGCGTCCCGCGCGGTCGCGTTGGCGGTTCTGTCGAGGTGTCACGGCCTGCTCTTCGGGCTCGACGCTGGGGACGAGGGGGCGAACGGGCGAACGCCCCCGGCCCGGGCTCGCACGGCCAGGTGACGGCCTCACGGCCGTGGCCTGACCGCCCCAGGGCCGTCCATCAGATTATGCCTTTGTGAACACGCGCACAAAGTTGACCCCCCGTCAACGCCTTCACCGCCGGTGGGCGGCATGGTCGTGAAAGGGCCGTCCAGCAGGGCCTCGCGGCTCCGCCGCACCCGCGGGACGCCGACCGAATGTGACCGACCAGACACCCCGCGACCAGGTCAGAGGGGTATGGCAGGCGCCGAACGGCAGGGCGGGCGGTGGTTAGGAGGGGGTGCGCAGGGCACTGATCGCGGTGCGGAGGCGGGTCTCGTCGACGCGCCAGAAGTCGTGCTGGACGCCGTTGATCAGCGTGACGGGGATCTGCTCCCAGTACTGCTCGGTGTCCCGCTCCGACTGCGTGATGTCGCGCTCCTCCCACCGGACGTCCAGCTCGCGGGCGACCCGTTCGATCACCGCGCGGGCGTCGTCGCACAGGTGGCAGCCGGGCTTGCCGAGCAGGGTGATCGTCACGTCCGCCATCCCGGCGTCACCTCCCGGGGAACTCCGGCGCCGGCAGCGGCACCTTGGCCGGGCCGAGCCGCAGCTCGATCACGTTGGTGGCCAGTACGTGGGTGCGGGAGTCCGCCAGGAACCGCCGCAGGTGCGCCTGCCCGCGGTGCGCGGCGAACGCCGCCTCGTCCCGGAACAGCTGGTAGAAGATCCGCTGCGTGGGGGCGCCCACCACCTCGTGGCAGGCGAAGATCACCGTGTCGGGCTCGGCCGCCAGCGCGGCCTTCACGAGGTCGGTGGCGAGCCGGTCGAAGGCGGCCTCGCGGCCGTCCAGCAGCGTGTAGACGGTGATCTGGCCGCACGCGCCGGCGAGCCGGCCGCCCAGCCCGCTCTTCGGCAGCCCGGCGGGGCGCGCCTGCTCGGGGACGAGCCCGCCCGCGGCGCCGACGCCGTCGACGGCGGTGGGCCCGGCCGGGTTCTCCGCCGGGAAGCGCAGGTCCTCGGCCGGCGCGGCCGGTACCGGCGGAGCGGGTGGAGCGGACGGGACCGGGTCGGGGAACCGCAGTTCCCCCCGCCTCGGGCCCGGAGGCGGCGTCGGCGCCGGGACGGGCTCGTGCCGCCCGTGCGTGTAGCCCTGCTCCTCGTAGCCGGTCACGGGTTCCTCTCGGTAGTCGTCTCCGTACTCGTCCCTGCCCTCGTAGCCCTCGTAGCCGTCCTCGTCCTCGTACACCGGGATCGTGCGCATGGCGCCGTACCAGACGAGCCCGGCCGCGGCGCCGAGCGCGATCACCGCGAGCGGCGCGGGCAGGAACCCGCGGGTGCCGCTGAGCACCAGCACGCCCGCGAGCGCGACCAGCGCGACCGGGATCAGCAGCTCGGCGGCCTCCTGGTCGCGCTTGCTCGCCAGCCACGCGGTGACCCCCGTGCACGCCACGAGCGCGATCACCCCGACGACGTGCGCGCCGTCGATCAGCAGCAGGGGCAGCGCGTCGTAGGTGTCGCCCGGCTTCGGCAGGCTCTTGGACAGCGAGCCCTTGAGCGGGTCGAGGACGAGGATGACGGTCGCGACGACCGTGTAGGAGATCGCGAACAGCCAGGCGGCGAACCGCACCTGCACGTACCGCGCGATCAGCTCGATCATGCCGAGCGCGAGCCAGATCGGCCCGATGAGCGCGGCGCCGAGCTCCATGACGCGGAACAGCACGCCGTTGAACCCGGCCAGGAAGCCGACGCCCATGGACAGCAGCGCGAGCGACAGCCCCACCTGGGTGAACGACCAGGCGATGAGGTAGAGCAGCCGGTCCTTGTGAGCGCGCGAGATCAGCAACCCGGTGGCCACTAAGGCACCAAGGGTCGCCACCAGCGCGAGGAGAGCATCGACCATCGCGCCCCATGGTGCCCGATTGCGGCGGCGGAAGGGTAACCGCCTCCGGGCGAACGCGCTCGCCAACACGCCCGTGTCCGCGCGTGGCGGGCGCCTGCGAGTGGCCTGAACGTGCAGGTGGCCGGCGTTCGCGGGTGGCTTGAATTCGCCACTGGCTTCCGTACGCCATTGTGCGTCGCGTGCGCCATTGCCTCTGGTACCTATCGGTATCTAGAGTGGCAAATCACGCCGGAGGTCGCGTAAGCCCCGAGGAGAACTGCATGAGCAGCCTGACCCTCGACGCCGGGGTCCTCCCGCTCCCCCGGCCCCCACGAGGGAGCTTCGGCTCTCTCGGCTCCGTCGGCGGACGTGTCGCCGACCGCACCGTCCCCGATCGCACCGCCCCCGACCGCGCCGTCAACGACCGCGTCGCCGACCCGGACGCCGACCGCGCGGAGATCCTCAAGGCGCTCGTGCTGCGGGCGCGCGACGGCGACGCCGAGGCGTTCGGCTCCCTCTACGACCACTACGTGGAGCTGGTCTACCGGTACGTCTACTACCGGGTCGGGACGCACTCGCTCACCGAGGACCTGACCAGCGAGACGTTCCTGCGCGCGCTGCGCCGGATCTGCGACTTCCACTGGCAGGGCAAGGACTTCGGGGCCTGGCTCGTCACCATCGCGCGGAACCTGGTCGCCGACCACTTCAAGTCCAGCCGCTACCGGCTGGAGGTCTGCACCGCCGAGCTCGTTGAGCCGGACCGGCACCAGGAGGGGCCCGAGCGGGCCGTCCTGGACTCGATGACGAACCGGACCCTGCTGGAGGCCGTCCGGCGGCTGGGGTCCGAGCAGCAGGAGTGCATCGTCCTGCGGTTCCTGCACGGCCTGTCGGTCGCCGAGACCGCGCTGGTCATGGGCAAGAAGCCGGGTGCGATCAAGGCGTTGCAGTACCGGGCCGTCCGGTCGCTGGGCCGCATGCTCCCGGACGACCTGCGCCACTGACCGTCCCGCGCACGAGCACCGCACACCGCCACCGGACGAGCACCGCACACCGCCGCCGGACGCGTGCCCGGGCGCGTACCGGACAGGCGGCGGCCGCGTACCGGACGCGCGCCGGACGCGCGGCGGCTATTGGAGAGATCATCCATTGCGAGCGCGGCCGTAACCCTCCGTGCCACCCGATCGTTCTTGCGGGCAGGAGAGCGTTCACGCCTGTGACTCCGCGAAGGAGTGGCCGGTGAAGACCAGGCGAGGGAAGATCGTCGAACAAGGGAACGTGCTCGCACGCCTGCGGGCGAGCGACCAGGGGCCCGACCCGCGGTTCCGTGCCGTGCTGCGCGAGCGGCTCGTCGCGGCGGCGGGCGACCGGAGTGAGGACTGTCGCAATCACGGGCGAGGCGACGGTCATGGGGAGGGGGTTGACTGAACGGATCTCATCCGGCCCGTCCGGGGGGCATGGCCGGTGCGGTCGACCGAGGATGAAACGTGTTCACTAGGCTCGGCCCATGCGGCAGATCTTGCAGGGCTCGTTCTGGCAGCGCCCGTTCTGGCGGGGCAGAGACGAAGATCATGTGAGCGCCGGGGAGGCCGCGGCGGCGGCCGCGGCCGAACCCGAGCCGCTGCCGGAACCCGATCCCGCCGCGGCGGCGTTCTTCGACGTCGACAACACGATGATGCGCGGCGCGTCCATCTACTACTTCGCGCGCGGGCTCGCCGCGCGCAAGCTGTTCACCATGCGCGACCTCGCCATGTTCGCGTGGGGGCAGGCCACGTTCCGGCTGCGCGGGACGGAGAACTCCGAGCACATCGGCAGCGCCAAGGAAGCCGCGCTCGCGTTCGTCGCGGGGCAGCAGGTCGCCGGGATCGTCCAGCTGAGCGAGGAGATCTACGACGAGGTGATGGCCGACCGGATCTGGCACGGCACCCGCACCCTCGCCCTCCAGCATCTGGACGCGGGCCAGCAGGTCTGGCTCGTCACCGCCACGCCCGTCGAGGTCGCCCGGACGATCGCGCACCGCCTCGGCCTCACCGGCGCGCTCGGCACCGTCGCCGAGACGAGCGACGGCGTCTACACCGGACGGCTCGTCGGGAACCTGCTGCACGGGCCCGCGAAGGCGGAGGCCGTCCGCGCCCTCGCGCACCGGGAGGGCCTCGACCTGGCGCGCTGCGCCGCCTACAGCGATTCGATCAACGACCTGCCGATGCTGACGGCCGTCGGGCACCCGCACGCGGTGAACCCCGACGCGGAGCTGCGCGAGCACGCCAGGGAGAACGGCTGGCCGATCCACGACTTCCGCACCGGCCGCCGGGTGACGATGATCGCGCTGCCCGCGGCGGCCGGCGCGGGCGCGCTCGCGGGCGGCGTCGCGGCCGGCATCGCGCTCCGCCGCCACTACCGCGCGAACTGACGATCGCTCGCCGCGCCGACCGGCCGGGCCGTCGTGAGCCCACCGGCCGCCCAGCCTGCGTCCCGGCCGCTCAGCTTGCGGCGGGGGTCGGGTCGGAGTCCGGGGCGGCGGCGGGGAGCCAGATGGCGAAGGTCGAGCCCGTTCCGGGGGTGCTCTCGGCGGTGAGCGTCCCGCCGTGCGCGAGGACGATCTCGCGGGCGATGGCCAGCCCGAGCCCGCGTCCGCCGGTGTCGCGGCCGCGGGCGCTGTCGGCGCGCCAGAACCTGTCGAAGACGTTGGGCAGGTCGTCGGGCGCGATGCCGTGCCCGGTGTCGGTGACGGTGATGATCGTGCCGCCCTTGCGCCGGTCGTCCGGACGGTGCGCGCCGAGCGTCACCGAGCCGCCCGGCGGTGTGGCCCGCACCGCGTTGGTCACCAGGTTGCCGATCGCCTGCCGCAGCCGGTCCGGGTCGGCGTCGACCGGCGGCAGCGGCGGCTCCGCGTCCGGCACCCGGACCGCCAGTGCCACCCCGGCCGTCTCGGAGATCGCGCGGTGCGCGGTGTGCAGGGTCTCCAGCAGTTCGGCGGCGTCCACCCGGACGCGGTGCAGCACCAGTCCGCCCGACTCGGCCAGCGCCAGCTCCTGGAGATCGTCGATCAGGCGCTGCTGCAGCACCGCCTCCTCGTGCAGGGACGCGAACAGCTCGCGGTCCGGCGGCAGCACCCCGTCGTGCAGCGCCTCCAGGTAGCCGCGGATGTTGGCCAGCGGCGTGCGCAGCTCGTGCGCGATGTCGTTGATCATCCGGCGTTGGCGCTCCTCGCTGCGCTGCAACGAGTCGGCCATCCGGTTGAACGCGACGGCCAGGTCGGCGATCTCGTCGTCGCCGCGCACCCGCACCCGTCCTGACAGGTCGCCGGCGCCCAGCAGCCGCGAGGCCTGGCTGACCGCCGCGATCGAGGACAGCATCCGCCGGCTCAGCAGCACCGTGCTGACGATCATCAACGCCGCGACCAGCCCGGCCGCGGCCAGCGCGCGCTGCGGCTCGATGGTGACCCGGGACGCCCGATCGTCGCTGAAACCGAGCTTGAGCTGCAGCGTGACCGGCGCCATCGGCTCCAGCCGCTCCGCGTAGACGCGCTCGGCGCAGCGGCCGAGGCCCCGGGCGCGGCCGGTCGCCGAACCCGAGGGGTCGGCGGTCGGCGGCGGTGTCCGGACGCACTCCAGGAGCGCCTGCTGGTCGCCTTCCAGCTCGCCCTCGCTGCTCCGGGATCGTTCCTCGCAGTCGCGGAACACGACCTCGGCGCCGATGGTCGACGGCACGACCGTCCAGTGGCCGTCGGAGAGGGACCGCCGGGTGATCGGCACGCTGCCGCGGGTCAGGCAGGCGGCCAGGCGCAGCAGCCCGCGGCGGTTGGCGATCAGTTTGCCGAGGCCGGTGGCGGTGAGGTCCGCCAGCTCCTGCGACGTCCGCACCGGCGGCCCGAACGGGTTCGGCAGGTTCGTCGGCGCGGACGGGTCGGAGAGGTACAGGGAGACCTCTTCGGCCGTCAGCTGCGGCCGCGCGTCCAGGATCGTCGCCGGACGGCTGGACGTCGGCCGGGCGATCCGCTCGTTCATGATGTCGGTGTCGGCGACGACGATCCCGTCGAGCGTGCTGAGCCGGATCCGCTGCCCGGTGCGCTCGCCCAGGCCCATGACCACGCGGTCGACGCCCTCCCACGTGCCGTGCAGGGCGGCGTACTCGACCAGGGTGGCGTGGATCAGGTCGGCCGTGCGCTCCTCCACCGCGACGGACTCGGTGATCTGCGCGGTGGTGGTGCGCACCGTCAGCCACGCCGTCGCCCCGGTCGCGACCAGCGCGACCAGCACGATGAGCGCGAACACCCTGACCCGGAAGCGGCGCAGCCCGGCCGCCAGCCCCCGGCGCCGCCGCGCCAGGCCGCGGGCGGGCCAGGCCGGGCCGCCGGCGGCGCGCCACCGCGCCAGGCGGCCGGCGGGCCGCCCCGCCCGGCCATCGGCGAACCGCCGCGCCAGGCCACCGGCGAACCGCCTCGCCAGGCCGTTACCGGGGCGCCGCACCGGGGCCGATCCGGTAGCCGCGCCCGTACACCGTCTGCACGTAGACCGGGTCGGCCGGGTCCGGCTCGATCTTGCGGCGCAGGTTCATCACGTGCGCGTCCACGGTGCGCTCCAGCACATGGTGGTCGAACCCGAAGGCCAGCGTGAGGATCTGCGCGCGGGTGAAGACCCGGGCGGGCTCGGCGGCCAGGATCTGCACGATCCCGAACTCCTTGGCGGTCAGCTCGACCCGGCGGCCCGCCACCCGCACCTCGAACCGGTTCGGGTCGATCTCCAGCTCGCCGACGCGCAGCACCGCCTCCCCGCCGGCCGGGCCGCCGCCTGATCCGGGCAGCGCCCCGGCCCGGCGCAGCAGCGCCCGCACCCGCGCCGTCAGCTCCCGCGGGCTGTACGGCTTGGTGATGTAGTCGTCGGCGCCCAGGTCCAGGCCGAGGAGCAGGTCGTCCTCTCGGGAGCGGGCGGTCAGCAGCAGGATCGGCACGGGGGACTCCGCGCGCAGGATGCGGCACACGTCCAGGCCGTCGACGGCGGGCATCATCACGTCCAGGACCAGCAGGTCGGGGCGGCGGGCGCGGGTCTGCTCCAGCGCCCGCCGGCCGTCGCCGACCACGATCACGCTGTGCCCGGCCTGCTCCAGGTACACCTGGACGAGCCGCGCCTGCTTCGGATCGTCCTCGGCGACCAGGATGCGCGAGCCGGTAGGCATGACCCGACCGTAGCGCCCCCGGCCGTGCCGATCCGAGGGCCCCCGGCGCGACATGATCGCTCCTCCGCTAGTTCTTCAACGGATCTTCATGATCATCGGCTTCAGTGTTCTTCCGCCGGATCTCCCACCCGGAAGGACACCGACATGCCGCACGATTCGGCCTCACCGTCCGCCGCCGCGACCGCCGCGCCCGCCGCGCCTGCCGCGCCCGGTGCGCCTGCGTCCAGCCCGTACCGCGACCGGTACGCGCGCCTCACCGACGCGGACCGCCGCACCTTCGCCGAGCAGGGCTACCTGCTGGTCCGCGGCGCGCTCGACGAGCCGCTCCGCGCCCGCGTCGAGCAGGCGGTGGACCGGGTGTACGCGGGCGAGGAACGGGCCGGACGGCTCGGCCCGGACGGCGAGATGCACGTGCTCGGCGCGATGTTCCGCGACGAGGCGTTCACCGAGCTGCTCGACCTGCCCGCGACGTTCCCGTTCCTGTGGGGCCAGCTGGGCTGGAACATCTACGTCCACCACAGCCACCTCGACGTCAACCCGCCGGTCGCCCGCGACGAGCGGCCCGCCTGGCGCTGGCACCAGGACGGCTACCGGCAGAACGCCGACCTGGACATGGAGCCGCGGCCGATGTTCTCCCTCAAGGTCGCCTACGTGCTCACCGACCTGTCCGAGCCGGGCCGCGGCGGCACGCTGGTGGTGCCGGGCAGCCAGTACCGCAACACCCTGGAGCGCACCGAGCCCGGACCGGACGGCCGCTACCCCCGCCCGCCGGGCGCCGTGGAGATCGCCGCCCGGCCGGGCGACGCGTTCGTGTTCGACCGGCGGCTGTGGCACTCGCGCTCGGCGAACCTGTCCGCCGTCACCCGCAAGATGGTGTTCCTCTGCTACACCTACCGCTGGATCCGCTGGCGCGACGACGTGGCGGTCAACCGGCACGGCGACTGGTGGCAGGGGCTGACGCCGCTGCGCCGCCAGTTGCTGGGCGACGCCGACGAGGCCGCCAGCCACTTCGGCTTCACGCTGGAGTCGGGCGTGTGGGACGACGCCATCCCGCTGCGCGCGGAGCTGAAGTCCCGCGGACTGCTCGACCGCAGCCACCACTACCTGCGCTGAGCGTCGCGACCGCTCTGCGCTGAGCGTCGCGACCGCTCTGCGCTGAGCGTCGCGACCGCTGTGCGCCCGGCGCCGGGGCCGGCGGAATAGCCTGTCTGCGTGACCGTCGAGCTGGCGTTGCTGACGCGGGTCTCCTGCCGCGGGCGGGACGTCACGAGCCCCCGCATGCGCGGCCTCCTCGCGCTGCTCGCCGAGGAACCGCGGGCGGGCGCGTCCGTCGTGCGGCTCGTGGCGGGGCTGTGGCCGGACGAACGTCCCGAGAACCCGGCCAAGGCGCTGCAGGTCGTGGTGTCGCGGGCCCGGTCGCAGTTCGGCGCGGACGTCATCGCCAGCACCCCGACCGGATACCGGCTGGGGCTGGCCGAGGACGAGGTCGACGCGTCCGCCGTGCTGCTCGCCGCGTCCGCGAGCGTCCGCGCCTCCCGCGACGGCGACCACGCGGCCGCGCTCGCCCGCGCCGAGGAGGGCCTCGCGCTGTGGGACGGCGCCCCGGAGCCCGACGACGATGATCATCCGCTGTCCGCGCTGCGCGCGGACCGGGCCTCGACGTACCGGACGCTGACCCGCGCCCGCGCGCTCGCCCTGGCGCGGCTCGCCCGGCACGCGGAGGCGTTCGACGCGCTCACCGCCGTGGCACGCGAGCATCCCCGGGACGAGGAGGTCCTCGCCGAGCTGCTGCGCTGCGAGGCGGCGACCACCGGGCCGTCCGCCGCGCTGGCCCGGTTCGAGTCCTACCGGCGTGCGTTGCGCGACGAGCTCGGCACCGATCCGGGGAGCGCGCTCCAGGGCGTCCAGCAGGAGCTGCTGCGGGACGAGGCGCCGCCCGTCCGGCGGGGCGTCGCGCACGAGCCGAACCCGCTGCTCGGACGGGCCCGCGACCTCGCCGCCGTGCTCGGGCTGCTGCGCACGTCCCGCGTCACGTCGATCGTCGGGACGGGCGGGCTCGGCAAGACGCGGCTCGCGAACACCGTGGCGCGCGACGCCCCGCAGCGCGCCGTGCACGTCGTCCCGCTCGCCGGCGTCGCCCGGGACGAGGACGTGGCGGCCGAGGTGGCGTCCGTCCTCGGCGTGAGCGACCTGCGCGGGGCGGCCGCGCCGCGCGGCCTCGGCGGGGCGGCCGACCGGCTCGGCGGGATCGTGGAGGCGCTCGGCCCCGGACCGGCGCTGCTCGTCCTGGACAACTGCGAGCACGTCGTCGACGGCGTCGCCGCCCTGGTCGGCGCGCTGGTGTCGCGGACGCGTGACCTGCGCGTCCTGACCACGGGCCGCGCGCCGCTCGGCCTGTCGTCGGAGTCGGTGTACCCGCTGCCCGCGCTCGACCCGGCGACGGCCGTCGAACTGTTCCGGCAGCGGGCGCACGCGGCGCGGCCGAACGCCGACGTCCCGGCGGGCGCGGTGGAGGAGCTGTGCCGCCACCTGGACGGGCTGCCGCTCGCCGTGGAGCTGGCGGCGGCGCGCGTCCGCGTCATGTCCGTGCCCGAGATCGCGCGCGGGCTGGACGACCGGTTCGCGCTCCTGCGCGGCAACGTGCGGGACGCTCCGTCCAGGCACCGGACGATGCACGCCGTCGTCGACTGGAGCTGGAACCTCCTCGGGCCGTCCGGACGGGCCGCGATGCGGTCGCTGTCGATCTTCTCCGCCGGATTCACGGCGGACGCGGCACGCCATTTCCTGGACGGCGACGTCCTGGAAATCCTGGACGACCTCGTCGGCCAGTCGCTCCTCGAAATGACCGAGGGCGAGCCTGGGACGCGGTTCCGGATGCTGGAGAGCGTCCGGGAGTTCTGCGCCGCCCACCGCGAGGCGGTGGGCGAGACGGAGCGGGCGGTCGGCGGGCTGCTCGCCTGGGCGCGCGATTTCGGGACGGCGCACCATGAGGCGCTGTTCGGGCCCGAGCCGTTCGGCCCGCTGGCGCGCGTCCGGGTCGAGCAGGACAACCTGCTCCAGGCCCTGCGCCACGGGCTGGCCAGGGACGACGGCCCGGCCATCGCCGCCGTGGCGGCCGTCCTCGGCGGATTCTGGACGCTGGAGTCCGCCTACAGCCGGATGATCGTCATGACGGAGGAGACCGCCGGGCCGCTGAGCCGCTTCCGGCCAGGTCCCGCGGACGTCGAGACGACCCGGACGGCCCTCGCCCTCAGCGTCCTGACCTCGTCCATGCTGAAGGGGCCGCGGGCGACGCGCGCCCTCGTCGCGCTGCGCAGGCTGCCGCCCGTCCCGCCGACCGGCCTCGCCGGGGCGCTGGCGTACCTGACGGCGTCCGGGCCGGAGCTCATGGACCCGGACGGCGGCCGCGACCTCCTCGACCGGATGTGCGCCAGCGACGAACCGGCGCTCGCCGCCATCGCGAACTGCGTGCTGGGTTACGTCCGGGAGCGGGACGGCGACCTGACCGGCGCGCTCGCGGCCACTGAGGCGATGCTGGCGGCGACCGGCGAGCGGCACGCCCCGTGGCTCGGGCTGATCGTCCACTCGCGGCTCGGCGAGCTGCTGATGCAGCTCGACCAGGGCGAACGGGCCGCGCACCACCTCCGCGTGTCGCTGGACCTGCTGGAGCGGCACGGGTGGCCCGACAACTTCGGGCTGCTGTGGGCGCTCGCGTCCATCGAGGGAAGCCTCGGCGAGTTCGACCGGGCGGAGGCCCGGCTCGACCAGGCGCTCGTGTCAGGACCCGACGACTCGTTCGGCGTCGCCACGTTCCACCTCGGCGCCCGCGCGGAGCTCGCCCTCGCGCGCGGTGACGCCGCGACCGGCCTGCGGCTCTGGCGGCAGGCGGTCGAACGGCTGGCGGGCGGCGTGGACCCGATGACCGCGCCCGGCCTCGACCCGTGGACGCTGGAGGCCCACTGCGCCGCCGTGGTCGCGCACGCCCGGCACGGCGGGCTCGACCTCGTCGAGGACATCGCGGCCGGGCTGCCCGCGAAGCTGTCCGACCTGCTCGCCCTGCCGCAGGACACGATGCCGTCCTTCTTCATGGACCTGCCGTTCTGCGGCGCCATCCTCCTCGCCCTCGCCCACGCCGACCTCGCCCGGCGGGGCGGCGACGGCGCCCCGCCGGACGTCCGGGCGCGGGCCGCGCGGGCGATCGCGCTGGCGGACCGGCTGCACTTCGCCCGCTCCTTCCAGCCGACCATGTCCTCCTCGGCCGCGCGCCGCACCGCCCAGGACGCCGACGGGCCGGCGTACGCCGAAGCCGTGTCGGAATACGCCGGCCTGGACGGCCCCGCGCTCCGGGACGCCGCCCGGAAACTCGCCCGCGAACTCGCACCCGCCACGTTCGGCTAGCGCGGCGCCTTGCGGTTGAACAGGAACTTCGAGTACGCGTAGCCGCCGATCGCGAGCCCGGCGCACCACACGAGGGACACCGCGGCGTCCCGCCCGCTCGGCGTCCCGGCCAGCAGGCCGCGGACCGTCTCGATGACCGGGGTGAACGGCTGGTACTCCGCGAACCACCGCACCCCGGCCGGCATCGACTCCGGCGGGACGATCGCGCTGCCGAGGAACGGCATGAACTGGATGATCAGCGGCGAGTTGCTCGCGCCCTCCGGGTTCTTCGCCAGCAGCCCCAGCGCGACCGCCACCCAGGTCAGCGCGAACGTGAGCAGGACCAGCAGGCCCATGGCGGCGAGCCAGTCCAGGACGCCGCCGTCCGTCCGGAAGCCCAGCGCGACCGCGACCCCGATCACCGCGGCCGTGCTGATCACCGTCTGGATCATGCTGCCGACGACATGCCCGGTCAGCAGCGACACCCGCGCGATCGCCATCGTGCGGAACCGGTCGACGATGCCCTCCGTCATGTCGAGCGACACCGACACCGACGTCGTCATGCACCCGGACGCGATCGCCATCAGGATGATCCCCGGCGCGACGTAGTTGATGTAGTCGCCCTTCGCCGGGCCGCCGACGCCCTCGCCGAGCGCGTTCCCGAACACGCCGACGAACAGCAGCATGATGAGGATCGGCATCATCATCATGCCGACGGACAGGGACGGGTAGCGCAGCGCGTGCCGCAGGTTGCGGCGCAGCATCGTCGCGGAGTCCGCGGCCGCGTGGGAGAGCGTGCTCATACCGGCGTCACCTCGTTCCGCTCCCCGTTCCGCTTCCTGTTTCCCTTTCCGGTTCCGGTGAGGGCGAGGAAGACGTCGTCCAGGTCGGGGGTATGCACGGACAGCTCGTCGACCTCGATCGACTCGTCCTCCAGGCGGCCGAGGAGCGACCGCAGGGACCGGACGCCGCCGTCGCTCGGCACCTGGAGGACCAGCGCCTCGTCGTCCCGGGTCACCGCGCCGAGCGCGCCGAGCGTGCGGGCCGCCGCGTCCAGCGCCGCCGGGTCGGGGAAGCGCAGCCGGACGTGCCCGCCGGAGACGAGCCGCTTCAGCTCGTCCGAGGTGCCCTCGGCGACCAGGCGGCCGCCGTCCAGGACCGCGATCTTGTCGGCGAGGTGGTCGGCCTCCTCCAGGTACTGCGTCGTCAGGAAGATCGTCACGCCGTCCCTGGTCAGCCCGCGGATGATCTCCCACATCGTGCGGCGGCTCCGCGGGTCGAGGCCGGTCGTGGGCTCGTCCAGGAAGATGATCCGCGGCGCGCCGATCAGGGTCATCGCGAGGTCCAGCCTGCGGCGCATCCCGCCGGAGTAGGTGGCGGCCATCGTGCCCGCCGCGTCGACCAGGTCGAAGCGCTCCAGCAGCTCGTCCGCCGCCCGGCGGCCCTCGGCCTTGCCGAGGTGGTGGAGGTCCGCCATCAGGATCAGGTTCTCGCGGCCGGTCAGCAGGCTGTCCACCGCCGAGTACTGCCCGGTGACGCCGATCGCCGTGCGGACGCCGTCGGGGTCCTTCGCCAGATCGCGTCCCGCGACCCGGACGTCGCCGCCGTCCGCCGGGATCAACGTGGACAGGATGCGCACGGCCGTCGTCTTCCCCGCCCCATTGGGCCCCAGCAGGGAGAAGACCGTCCCGCGCGGGACGTCGAGGTCTATCCCGTCGAGGACGACCTTCGCCCCGAACGCCTTTCGCAGACCGATCGCCTGAATGGCGGTCTGCGCCGGTTCTGTGTTCATGCCCGCAGCCTGCGCGCCCCCGCCTTCAGGCCGCTTTCAGCCCGGTTTCACCCGTCCCGACGGTCGGCGCGTCCCCGGACGCTGTGCGCCCGGCACGCCCCCGGACGCCGCCCGGACGGTGCGGCGTGCGACGTCCGCCAGCCCGGCGGCGAAGGCGCGGACCCGGGCGGTCTCATGATCGCGGCGCCAGACCAGCGCCAGCGTGGAGTCGGGCAGACCGGTGACCGGGACGTAGGTGACGGCCCCCCGGTCGTGGTCCTCGGCGGTGGCCCGGCACAACAGCATCAATCCTCGTCCCGCCGCCGCCAGCGCGAGCCCCTCCTGAAGGGTGCCGACCGTCGGCCCGGCCCCGATCGGACGGCCCCCAGGCGTGACCGACGGCGCGAAACTCTCCCGCCAGTAGCCGGGCGCCGGGCCGCTCACCTGGACGAGCGCGCATCCGGCCAGCTCCTCGGCGGACAGCGACTCCCGCGCCGCCAGCGGATGCCGCACCGACAGCGCGACCGTCTGCGGCTGCCGCGAGAAGGTCGCGCCGACGACCAGGTCGTCCTCCAGCACGGGCCCGAGCACGATCGCCGCGTCGAGATCGCCGTGCCGCACGGCCCCGAACGGGTCGTGCAGCGGCAGCTCGGCCAGCTCGACGACGCAGGCCGGATGGCGCTCCTGGAAGCGCGACGCGGCCTCCGTCACCTGGTCGTTCGCCGTGCACTGGAAACCCACCCGGAGCGTGCCCTCGACGCCGCGCGCGGCCAGGCGCGCGTCGTCCACCGCCTGGCGCAGCCCGTCGTAGGCCGGACGCAGGCCCCGCTGGAACGCCTCCCCGAGGGGAGTCAGGCGGACGCGTCGGCTCGTCCGCTCCACCAGCCGGGCGCCGACGCGTTCCTCCAGCGAGCGCAGCAGCTGGCTGACCCTGCCCTGCGAGATGTAAAGCCGTTCACCGGCCCGGCCGAAGTGCAGTTCCTCGGCCAGGACGAGGAAGCATTCGAGTTCGCGCAGTTCCAGACCGGCCATCCCGCCTCCGTGATCGATGAGCGTCACTAATGCAGCCGTGAGAGACCCGTCGTTGTTCCGGCCGCCGCGCCGCCGGTTGACTCGGGCCATGACACACGCGACCTCCTCGGCCGGCGCGGGCCTCGCCGCCTGGGCGGCGGTGGGGGCCGTCGCCGCCGCCACCTTCACCGTCGTCACCTCCGAGATGCTCCCGGTGGGCCTGCTCACCCCGATGGGGCGGACGCTCGGCGTCAGCGAGGGGATCGCCGGGCTGGCCCTGACGGTCACGGGCCTCGTCGCCGCCGTGTCCGCGCCGTTCATCGTCCCCGCCCTCGGACGGACGGACCGGCGTCCCGTGGTGGTGGCGCTGCTGCTGACGCTCGCGCTCGGGAACGCCGTGGCGGCCTGGTCGCCGAACGTCGGGACGCTGATGGCCGGGCGCGTCCTCGTCGGCGTAGGCATGGGCGGGGTGTGGGCGCTGGCGGCGTCCCTCGCGGGCCGGCTCGTCCCCGGACGGTCGAGAGGAACCGCCATCGCGGTCGCGTTCAGCGGCGTCGCGATCGCGTCGGTGCTGGGCGTGCCCGCCGGGACGCTGCTCGGCGAGGCCGCGGGCTGGCGGACGGCGTTCGCGGCGACCGGCGGGCTGGCCGTCGTCCTCGCGGTGGTCATGGCGGTGCTGCTGCCGCCGCTGCCCGTGGACCGGGCGACCGGCCTGCGCGGCACGGCCCGGCTCGCCGGTGAGCCGCGCGTCCGGGCGGGGCTGGTCGCCACCGCGCTGCTGGTCAGCGGGCATTTCGCGGCGTACACCTACGTCCGTCCCGTGCTGGAGGACGTCTCCGGCGCGGACGCCGGGCAGATCGGCGCGCTGCTCCTCGGCTACGGCGTCGCGGGCGTCGCGGGGAACTTCGCGAGCGGCGCAGGGGCCGGTCGCTCACCGCGCGCCACCCTGCTGGTGCTCGGCGCGACGCTCGCCGTGACGGTGCTGCTCGTCCCGCTGCTCGGACGATCACTCGGCGGCGGTGCGGCCCTGCTGATGCTGTGGGGGCTCGCCTACGGCGGCGTGTCCGTGACGGTGCAGAACTGGCTGCTCGCGGCGGCCCCGCACGCCGAGGAGGCGGCGTCCGCGCTGCTCGTCGCCGTGTTCAACGCCGCGATCGCGCTCGGGGCGCTGCTCGGCGGACGCGCCGCCGACGGCCTCGGCACGGCCTCGGTGCTGTGGGTCGCCGGAGTCCTGGCGGCGGGCGCCGTCGTCCAGGTCGTCGCGGCGCCGGCGGCCCGGGCGCCGCGGCCGCCTCAGGCGACGGTGCGCAGCCGGTCGTCGAGCGCGTCAAGATCGGGGACGAACCACACGTGACCGGACGAGTTCGACTCCCGGACCAGAGCCCGCAACGCCGAACTCGCCTCGACCTGCCGGGAGATGTCGCCGACGACCACCAGGCGCAGCCGGTAGTTGACGAACTTCTGCATGACCTCTCCGGCGAAGCGGGTGCCCAGCTCGAAGAAGCTCTCGTCCAGCCGGTCGGCGGGCACGGCCACGACCTCCGCGCCGGCGAAGGCCGCGCCGATCAGGTCGAGCGCGTCCTGGACGGTCACGATCGGCGGCCCGGCCGGATCGCACACCAGCACCTGCACCCCGGCCCGCTCCTGCACCACGTCAGGCATCGCCGCCTCCCGGACCCAGCAGATCACCGTCGAGGACGGCGTCGAGCAGGCGCAGCACGTCGGCGGTGGCGGCGGCGCCGCCCAGTATCACGATCTTCATCCGGCTCCGTTCCTCGTCGTAGACGACCTGCACCCGCAGCTGATGGCCGGAGTCGCCGGTGTTCACCCCGGCGAGCACGAACGTGCTCAGCCGGTCGGCCGTGACCCGGTCGACGCCGTCGACCTGCACGATGCTCGACACCTCGACCGCCGCCGCGCCCACGGCCGCGGGCCGACTGGTTGGGGCCGGGGGCCGTCCCGTCAGCGCCTCCAGGTCGGCGGCCGCGATCCGGTACTGCTTGCCGATCCGGACGGCCTTCAACCGGCCACCGCGGATGTAGCCGCGCACGGTACGCACATGAAGACCGAGGAGGCCCGCGACCTCCTCGACCGAGTACATTTTCTCCGCCATCGTCCCCCATCATAGGGTCACATAGGGAACGATACGTAACCTTTAAGGGTCACCCGCGAACGGATAGCCGCCCGTTCAGGCCCGGGCCTCGGCGTGCAGCAGTTCCGCGCGCTTGCGCCGGTGGAAGACGAACGGGGTCAGCGGCAGCATGCAGGCAAGCACCGCCAGCAGCGAGTTCCTGACGCCCCAGGCCAGGCTGCGGCGCGCCGCGACGAACACCAGCACCCACGCGATCACCAACCCGCCGTGCAGGGCGCCGAGCGGTCCCACCAGATCGATGTCGGAGACCCGGCTCAGCAGCGAGCCGAAGATCAGCAGGACGACGAACGACCAGCCCTCGGCAAGCGTGACCACCCGAAACCAGAACACCGAGTTGCGCCCGCCCAGCTCACCCAGGCCACCCTTCGCCGCCATGAACCCTCCGACCCCATCGAACACTTCAAGATCAACTATAGTACGTAGTACTACTCAACGTAGATGTTACGCGTGCGGCCCGGCCTGCCGCGCCCAAGCACAGGCTCCCCCCCATCGACCTGGTGACTGACCTCCGCGTAACCACGCACTTTGAAGTGCGTTCTTGTGGCGCGCGACGCCCCCATCAACAGTGGGTGGCATGAACATGCGACACGAACGGATCAGCATTCTCGGTCTGGGGAGCATGGGACGCGCTCTCGCGGGCGCACTCCTCGACGCCGGTCGCGACGTAACCGTCTGGAACCGCACGCCCGGCAAGGCAGGCGACCTCCTTGCGCGCGGTGCGCGAGAGGCGCCGAGCGTGGCAGAGGCGATCGAGGCGGGCGATCTGACCGTCGCGTGCCTGCTGGACGATGCCAGCGTCCGCGAAGCGCTGGCACCGGCCGTGCCGAAGCTGGCCGGCGGGACGCTCGTCAACCTCACCAGCGGCTCGTCCCGGCAGGCGCGCGACCTCGCCGGTTGGCTCGAAGAGCACGACGTGCGCTTCCTCGCCGGCGGGATCATGGCCGTGCCTCCGACGGTGGGAACGGACGGAGCCTTCATCCTCTACAGCGGCGCGCGCGAGCTGTTCGACCGCGTGGCCGCCGTGCTCGGCCCCATCGGACGTCCGCACTGGGCGGGCGAGGATCCCGGAGCAGCGGCGCTCTATGACATGGCCGCGCTGAGCGCCATGTACGGCCTGAGCGCCGGGGCAGACCACGCCGTGGCGCTGGTCCACGCGGACGGCGGCGACGTGGAGAAGTTCAAGCGCGAGGTGCTGCGGCCCTGGATGGAGCAGACGCTCCCGATCATGGTCGCGGGCGCCGACGTACGCGACTCCGTCCCGGACGAGTACAACCCCGCGATGCAGGCCACCGGCCTGGAGACCATGCTCGCCTTCTCCGCGGAGGCGGGAGTGCCCGACGAGCGGGCCGGACATCTGCGCGCCTCGCTCTGGGCGATGCGCCGCGCCGCCGCCGGCTGACGCCCCAAACGAGGGCGCGGCTACCATCGGCGAATGCGCAACCCGCCGTACATCTGTGCCCTCGACGCCGCGATGGACGTCGTCGGCGGCAAATGGAAGGCGCTGATCCTGTGGGCGCTGGGCGAGCGGCTCCATCGGTTCGGCGAGCTGCGCCGCAGCCTCCCCGGCGTGAGCGAGAAAGTGCTCACCCAGCAGCTGCGGGAGCTTGAGGCGGACGGCATCGTCCGGCGGACCGTGTTCGACGAGACCCCGCCCCGGGTCGAGTACGAGCTGACCGACGAGGGCGCGGCGCTCCACGCGGCGCTCGGCCCCCTGGGGGAATGGGCCGCGCGCCGCATGCGCGATCTCGACCTCGTCCCCACCCACGGCAAGGACCAAGCCGAAGCGTAAGGCCCTACGCCCCGGCGACCCCGCACTCCTGTAACCGTTACGCCGGGCGCGCTTCCGTCCGTTCCGTCCGTTCCGGACGTCCGGTGACGATGGTCGCGGCGACGAGGAGGGCCAGGAGCGCCGCCAGCACGACCAGGCTCGCGGCGACACCGATGCCCGGCGCCGCGAACGTCGTCAGCAGGGTCAGGACGGCCGTGATCCCGATCAGCTCCGGACGGGCGGTCGGGCGCCGCAGCGGAGCGTGCAGCACCCACAGCATGACCAGCACCACGGCGATGGGGACGGCCACGGCGGCGATCACGGTCTGCTCGTCCGCCTCGACGTGGTCGCCGCCCGCCGACACGACCGCGACCTCCAGCCCGGCGCCGACGGCGGCGAGCGCGGCGAAGATCACGTAGTGGCCGTATCCCCAGACGAAGGACAGCTCGCGGCGTGCGGCGAGGCCCTCCCCCGCCGGTTCGGCGAAGTAGATCCACCAGAGGGCGAACAGGATCGCGAGGCCCGCCAGGGCGACGGTGACGAGTTCGCGGCTCAGGCCGTGCTCGACCGCGTCCTGGACGGCGTTCGTCGACGCGAGGACGCTCTCCCCCAGCAGGATGATCGTGAACAGGCCGTACCGCTCGGCGATGTGGTGCGGGTGCCAGGTCGTCTTCCCCGCGCGCTCCGCGATCGTCGGGACGGACAGCTCCAGCACCACCAGCAGGGGGAACGTCCAGGCGGGGCCGTCGCCCGGCAGCGCGAGCCGCGACAGCCAGAGCACCTGGAGGAGCGAGACGCCGGCCGCGTAGCGGAGGGTCGTGGCGCGGGTCTCCGGGTGCCCGATCGCGGCGCGCAGCCATAGCCCGACCAGCCCGACGCGCATGACGAGGTAGCCGATGGTGACGGTGGTGAAATCGCCGTCGAACGCGTCCGGCACCCCCGCCGCCAGGACGAGCACCCCCGCCATCTGCACGAACGTCATGACGCGGTACGGGACGTCGTCGGTGTCGTACGCGGACGCGAACCAGGTGAAGTTCATCCACGCCCACCAGATGGCGAAGAACACCATGAGGAACGGCAGGACGTCGCCGCCCACGTGCCCCTCTTCGGTGGCGTGCGCGAGCTGCCCGGCGATCTGCGAGACCGCCGCGACGAACGTCAGGTCGAAGAGGAGTTCGAGCGGGCTGGACGCGCGGTGCGGTTCGCCCACGTCGCGGGCGACCATGCGGCTACGGAACGGCTGCATCCGCTCACTCTGTCAGAGGAACGCGGGGCCTCTGCGAAGGAGGGTTTCGTAGAGCATCTTCTGGACGTTCTCGCGCACGTGGTCGGTGATGTCGAAGACCGTCATGGGGTCGTCGGCGGCGCCGGCGTCGTACTCGTCCAGCGTCATGGGCTCGCCGAACTGGATCATCCACTTGGACGGCAGCGGGACGAGCCCGGCCGGTCCGAGCAGCGGGAACGTCGGGGTGATCGGGAAGTACGGGAGGCCGAGGAGGCGGGCCAGCGGACGCACGTCGGCGATCTTCGGGTAGATCTCCTCGGCGCCGACGATGGCGCACGGGACGATGGGCACGCCCGCGCGCAGGGCGGTCCCCACGAACCCGCCGCGCCCGAACCGCTGGAGCTTGTAGCGCTCGGCGAACGGCTTGCCGACGCCCTTGAAGCCCTCGGGGAACACGCCGACGAGCTCGCCCTTGCCGAGGAGGCGGGACGCGTCGGCCTGGCAGGCGAGGGTGTGGCCCGCCTTGCGGGACAGGTGCCCGAGGAGCGGGATCTGGTAGACGAGGTCGGCGCCGAGAAGGCGGACCTGGCGGTCGGCGTGGTCGTGCACCGCGACGGACAGCATCAGCGCGTCGACGGGGATGACGCCGGAGTGGTTCGCGACGAGGAGGGCGCCGCCCTCCGGGATGTTCTCGACGCCCGCGAGCTCGACGCGGAACCAGTGCTCGTACAGCGCGCGGGCGAGGGGCAGCAGGACGGTCGAGTTGAACTCGGGGTCGAAGCCGAACTCGTCGATCTCGTAGTCGCCGGACAGTCGGCGGCGCAGAAAGGCCAGGCCGGACGCTATGCCACGTTCCAAAGAGCCACGCCCGCCCGAGCCGTCCCCAGCGGCGCCGTCTCCCGCCGAGTCGTCGCGGCCGGTGGCGAGGCGGATGACCTGCGCATCCTCGTCGTGTTCGTCGTTCTCGTCGTGGGCGTTCATCAGCCTGACCGTCCGAGGAGCGCGGTCAGCGGGCCGTGACCGCCGGCGGCGGCGAAGTCGGCGAACGCGGCCTCGGAGCTGTACTTCGGCCGCCAGGACAGCTCGTTCGCCAGCGCCGTCGTGTCGATGACGCGTCCGTACGTCAGCCAGCGCAGCAGCTCGGGCGAGAACCCGGACAGGCCGGCGAAGCGCCGTCCCATGTCGCCGAGCACCGACAGCGACGGCGAAGGGACGGGAACGTAGGGCCGCCCGGCCCGGCGCAGCGCCTGGGACAGCAGCAGGACGCCGTCGCCCGCGACGTTGAAGCAGCCGGGATGGTCCTCGACGGTCATGCGGCGCAGCACCTCGACGCCGTCGTCCTCGTGGACGAACTGCAGCCGCGGATCGAAGCCCAGCACGGTCGGGACGACCGGCAGGCGCAGGTAACGGGTGAGCGGGGAGTCGACGCCCGGCCCGAGGAAGTTCGCGAACCGCAGCACCGACACCGTCAGGTCGGACCGGCGCCGCATCAGCCCGCGGACGTACCCCTCGACCTCGACCGCGTCCTTGGCGTATCCGGACTTCGGGCCCTCGACCGGCTCGTCCAGCTCGGTGAACACGGCCGGGTCCATCGGCGAGGAGCCGTACACGGCGGCGGAGGACCGCACGACGAGCTTGCGCGTGTCGGGCGAGCGCTGGCACGCCGCGAGCAGCTGCATCGTGCCGATGACGTTGAGCTCCTTCACCTTCGCCCGCGGGACGGACGAGGAGGTGACGAGGTTGAGATGCACCACCGTGTCGACCCCTGCCGACTCGATGAGGTTCGCGATGCCCGGGGTGCGGATGTCGACGCGGACGAACTCGGTGCGTCCGAGCGATACGCCGAGGGACGCGGCGGGCGGCACGGTGTCCACGCCGATGACGCGTTCGATGCCGGGGTCGGCCTGCAGGGTGTTCGCGACCCGCGCCCCCAGGAAACGGGACACGCCCGTGACGAGGACGACACGGGCCGCGGCGGTGGGCTTCGAGGACACGGTTCGCCCCACCCCTTACAGCTGCGCGGCCGGTGTGACTACTTCTTGTTGCGACGCTGGATGCGCGTCTTCTTCAGGAGCTTGCGGTGCTTCTTCTTGGCCATCCGCTTGCGACGCTTCTTGATGACTGAGCCCACGAGACCTCGCTCGGCATATCGGGTGATGTGCAGGAGACGGGCGTGCCGCAGGCGAGCATCACTCGAAACGCGCGCACGGTCCGCCGCCCAAGGGTACCGCTGTACCGGTGCGGATCACGCCGGTGGCCCACCGTACGGGCACACGGGACTGGGTGCGGACCACGCCGGTTACCCACGGCGTGGATACACGGGACCGGGTGCGGACCACGCCGGTTACCCACGGCGTGGATACACGGGACCGGGTGCGGACCACACCGGTTGCCCACGGCGTGGGCACACGGGACCGGCGCCGCGCGATGCGCGACGCCGGGCACCGTTCCGCGCGGGCGGGCTTGCTCGGTGGCCGTTGCCCGGGCCACCGCCCGTCCCGCTCGGTGTCCGGACCGTCCAGCCGGGCCGGGAGGGCACGGGCATCGGTGATGCCCCCGTTCCCCCGGACACCGGCTCCGGCGGCCGTTCGGCCACCGGCCGGTCCTCGTCTTGCTTCCCCAGCTTCGGGACGGTTCCAGAGAACCGTCCCGACGCCCCCTGCACGGCCGGGTATGGAGTAGGCGGCGGGGTAGTGGCTCATCCCCCGCCCTTACCCTTTATCCGGCTTCGATGTACGCGTCGCGCAGGTAATCGTGAACGGCCTGCTCGGGTACCCGGAACGAGCGCCCCACGCGGATCGCGGGTAGCTCGCCCGAGTGGACGAGGCGGTAGACGGTCATCTTGGACACCCGCATCACCGCCGCCACTTCGGCCACGGTCAGGAACCTGACCTCGCTCAGAGGTCGCTCGCCTGAGGTCATCGGACGCCCTCTTCCACACGTGCCGCGCACCGGCCCTTCGGGTGACTTTGATCACGCACGTGTACTTCTCCAGCGTAAATCGCGTATCGGCAGTCGCAAGAGGGGAGTTCCGCACATTTCCGTCTCCCGACCTGACTCGGAGGACACAGTGCTGATCCCGTACGGAGGGTGGAGCTGACGGCACAAGGAGTGGCGCGGCGAACGGTTGTCAACCGAAACCACGTGTTCAGCTGCGGTTCCGATGCTCACGATGGCGTCGCGCAAGCCCATGCGTCCCGTTACCGCCGCCCTGTCACACGCAGTGACAGCCGGGACGGCTCTCCGGCCGCGACGCGGCGGCCGCGCGGGCCGGGCGAGAAGGGTCAGCCGGACGGGTGCAGGCCCGCGCGTTCCAGGATGTAGGCGGTCAGAGGCGCGTAGTGTTGCGGGGACACGCCGTCGTCGAGCGGGACGACGACGTCGATCTTGCCTTCGGCGGCGCCGGCGAACAGCGCGGGATCGTTACAGTCCGCGAACCCGACGGTGTCGATGCCCGCCTGTCCGGCCGCTCCGGCCCAGCCGTGATCGGCGATGGCCAGATCCGGCCAAAAATCAGGTTTAGCTTCCGGAGAGCCCGAAGAAGCGATATCGGCGAGCTCGCGGAGCATGGCCTCCATCGGCTGCGGGTCGTGCGTGTGCTGCGTCCGGTGGTCGTCCCCCTCCAGCATCGCCACGCCCGGCTCGGCGTAGACGAGGCGGCGCAGGTCCGAGCCGCCGTAGCCGGTCTCGATCTCGTACGTCCAGCCGGCCGCGGGGGTCAGGAGCCGGCAGCCGGCCTCCGCCAGCGCCCGCGCGACGGCCTGGTACAGCGGCGTCAGCGTCGCCGGATGGCCGGTCGCGACGACCACGGCCTCCTTGCGGCGGGCCGCGCGGCCGATGCGGTCGCCCATCGCCTCCAGCGTGTCGAGCGTGATCTCCGGATCGATCGTGTCGTCGCCGTACACGTGCCGGGGGTCGGCGTCCACGCCGCAGCGCCGGACCATCATCTCCAGGACGGTCTGCTCCGTCCACGAGGGCTTGAGCTCAAGGCCGAACTGGTAGTACGGGTGGCCCGCGGCCATCCGGCGGTAGTGCAGCAGGTTGTTCTGGCGGGGCGTCGCGACCGTGCCGGCGATCATCGTCCGGAGCAGGTGGACGCGCAGCTCGTCCCGCGTCGGGGCCGGGTTCACGGGGGCCTCACTCCTCCGTCATCGGGTCGAGGCCGTGCTCGGGGAACACCGCCCGCCGCGTCGCCAGCACCGCCTGGTCGATCGGGCTCGCCGGGTCGTAGCCGTCCGCCCACCTGCTGACCTCCACCCTTTCGGTTCCGTCCGTCATGCGGAGCGGGGCTGTCTCGCCGGTCCGGCGGCTGACGAACTCGCGCCAGCCTTCGGGCGTCGGGGTGTCCGGCGGGATCGGGCCGCCCGCGGCCTCCGCCAGCAGGTGCGTCCACGCCCTCGGCACGACCTGGACCAGCTCGTAGCCGCCGCCCCCGGTGGCGATCCAGCGGCCGCCCGCGGTCTCGTGCGCGAGCCGGTGCAGGAGGCCGTACGCGGTGCGCTGGCCGTCCACGCTGAGCGTCAGGTGCGCGAGCGGGTCGAGCGCGTGGCCGTCGGCGCCGTGCTGGGTGACGAGGACGTCCGGGCCGAACCTGCGCAGCAGCGGCGGGACGATCGCGTCGAACGCGCGCAGCCACGGGCCGTCGCCCGCGCCGGGCGGCAGGGAGACGTTGGCGGACGTCCCGTCGGCGCCCGTCTCGTCCGGGAAGCCGGTGCCGGGGAACAGCGTCCGCGGCGACTCGTGCAGGCTGATCGTCAGGACGCGCGGGTCGTCGTAGAACGCGTCCTGGACGCCGTCGCCGTGATGGACGTCGACGTCGACGTACGCGACGCGATCGGCGCCGTTCTCCAGCAGCCACGCGATCGCGATGGCCGGGTCGTTGTACACGCAGAAACCGCTGGCGCCGCCGCTGAGCGCGTGGTGGAGGCCGCCGGAGATGTTGGCGGCGTGCTCGGCGCGTCCCGTCCACACCGCCTCGGCCGCGGCGACGGACGCGCCCGCGACCAGCGCGGACGCCTCGTGCATGCCGGGGAACACGGGGTTGTCGGGCGTGCCGAGGCCGTGCCGGGGGTCGGGCGTCCCGGTCGCGCCCGCGTGCTTGACCGCCGCGACGTAGGACTCCTCGTGGACGAGCCGGAGCAGCTTGTCGTCCGCCGGCTCGAACCCGGACACCGTCACGTTGGGACGCTCCAGGACGCCGAGCTCCCGCGCGAGCGCCATCGTCAGCTCGACCCGCACCGGGTTCATGGGATGGCCGGGGCCGAAGTCGTAGGAGGTGAGCCGCTCGTCCCAGAAGATCTCCAGCCCGCAGTTCTCGGGACCGGGCCGGGGGGACGCAACGGAACCGCTCATAACGTCACGGTATCGCGGCCCCCGAGCCCCGTTTCCGTTCGCCCGCCGCCGAACAGGGAAACGGTGGGCGGCGAGTGGCGGGCCGGGAAACGGCGGGCGGCAACCGGCGGGGCGGGGGCGGGAACCGGGGGGCGGCTTGCGATCATCCGATAGCGGACGTGAGGAGCACTGCATGGCGTTCATGGACCAGGTACCGACCTTGGCCGGTGTGATCATCGGCGCCGCCGGCTCGTACGCGGCGTCGAGCCTCACCGAGCGGACCCGGTGGCGGCGATCGCGCGCCGAACGCTGGGACCAGCAGAGGTTCCAGACCTACGCCGTCTACGCCAACACGCTGAAGGCCCAGTTCCAGGTCTCGCTGCGCATCGGGGCGGCGCGGGGATTCGACCATGTCGTCGATCCGCTGGATCCGGACGAGGGGCTGCTCAGGCTCGCCGAGGCGGAGTCCAGGCGCGCGGCGGACTGGGAGTCGGTGCTGCTCGTCGGCGACGCGCTCACCATCGCGGCGGCCCGGACCTGGCACGAGGCCGTGTGGGCCGTCGAGGTGTACGCCCGCGGCCTCAAGGACGACCCGGCCGGCTGGGCGAGCGCCCTCAAACGCGCGAGCCAGGCCAGGGACGCCTTCTACGCCCACGCGCGCAAGGACCTCGGGATCGAGGGTCCGCCGCCGCCGTCCGGGAACTGGCCGAGGGCCTGGGAGCCCGCCGACGAACCGGCCTGACCGGGAAGAACGGCCCCGGCAGGCCGTCCTCCGGACGGTCAGAGGCGGCTGGCGTGTTCGGGGGCGTAGGGCGCGTCGGCTTCGCGTCTCGTGCGGGCCGCGGTGAAGAATCCGGCCAGCGCGGCCAGCGTCGCGACGCCCTCGCCGGCCAGGCTGATCGTCTTCTCCGCGTACCAGACGGGTTCGTGCATGTCGGGCAGCGGTCCGAGCGCGCCGACGTCGACGTAGTAGTAGAAGACGATCGCGCCGACCGCGCTGGCCGCCACGAGGAAGGCCAGCGCGTACGCCCAGCGGGTCGCGTAGGTGAGGATCACGACCGCGACGACGCCGGCGACCGCAGCCTGGACGCGGAAGAGCAGCTCACCGTCGATGGACCCGCCCTGGACGAAGGACATCTCGGGCGCGAACCTCCAGTGCACGATCGCGTCCGCCGCCAGTCCGGCGGCGACGAGCAGGCGGAGTATGAGTCCCATACTTCCTACACGGGCGGGAACCCCGGATCGGCTCAATGGTTTAACAATGAACTTTCGTCCGGCTCGGCCTGGGTCCGCCTGGCGCAGTCTGGGTCGGCCTGGGGCGGCCGCTCGCGAGGCCGGGTCAGCCGCTGGCGAGTTCGCGGCCCCGGTTGCGGGCGGCCTCGATCGCCTCCAGGACGGCGGCGCGGACGCCGTGCCGCTCCAGCTCGCGGATCGCGGAGATCGTCGTCCCGCCCGGGGACGTGACGGCCTCGCGCAGCAGCACCGGGTGCTCGCCGGAGTCGCGGAGCATGATGGCGGCGCCCACGGCCGACTGGATCACCATCTCCAGCGCGGCGGCGCGCGGCATGCCGAGCAGGATGCCCGCGTCCACCATCGCCTCGACGAGGTAGTAGAAGTACGCGGGGCCGCTGCCGGACAGGGCCGTCGCGCCGTCCTGCAGCGACTCGGGGATGCGGAGCACCTTCCCGACCGGGGACAGCAGCTCCTCCGCCAGCTTGAGGTGCTCCTCGGCCGCGTGGGAGCCGGGCGAGATCACGCTCATCGCCTCGTCCACGTGGACGGGCGTGTTCGACATCACGCGCACGACCGGCACGCCCTCGGGGAGCCGCGCCTCGACGAACCCGGTCGTGATGCCCGCCGCCATCGAGATCACCAGCCGGCCGGACGGGACGTGCGGGCCGATCTCGTCCAGCAGGACGCCCATGTCCTGCGGTTTCACGGCGAGGACCAGCGTCCCCGCCTGCGCCGCGGCCTCCGCGTTCGGGACGATCTCGATGCCGTACCGCTCCCGCAGCAGCGCGCCCCGCTCCTCACGGCGCGCGGTCGCCATCAGCTCGGACGGGCGGCGCCCGGCCCGGAGCACCCCGGACAGCAGCGCCTCGCCCATCTTCCCGGCACCCAGAATCGCGATCATCGACATACCTGACGTGGGGTTTCAACGACGCGTCCAGCCTATAGCCGGGTTGCGGGGCGGGAGGGCGGCGGGATGGCCGCGGGATGGTCCAGGAGCGGCCGGGTGTGGGTGGGTCAGGAGCGGCCGATCAGGGCGCGCATGAAGAAGCGGAGGTTGGCGGGGCGCTCGGCCAGCCGCCGCATGAAGTACTCGTACCATTCGCGACCGTAGGCGACATAGACGCGGACCTGCGCGCCGTGGGCCGCGAGCCTGCGCTGCTCCTGCGGACGGATCCCGTACAGCATCTGGTACTCGAACGAGTCAGCGTCGCGTTCGTTCAACACGGACAACGCACCGGCGATGTCGATGAGACGTGGGTCGTGGGTGGCGAGCATCGGGTAGCCCTTACCGGCCATCAGCACTTTCATGCACCGCACGTACGACCGGTCGACCTCTTCCTTGTCGGTGAACGCGACCGCCGTTGGTGCGGCGTAGGCGCCCTTGCACAGCCTTACTCGCGAACCCTCGTAGGCCAGTTCCGCGCAGTGTTCCTCTGCCCGCCGCAAGTACGCCTGGATGACGGCCCCCACATCGGGGAAGTCGCGCCGCAATTCGTGCACGATCCTGAGCGTCGCGTCGACGGTGGTGTGTTCCTCCATGTCGAGGGTGACCGTCGTACTGGCTGAACGGGCGGCCGCGCAGATCCGGCGTGCGTTCTCCAAGGCGAGGTCTTCGCCGAACGTCTGGCCGATGGCGGAAAGCTTCAGCGACACCTCGGCGCGTGTACCGAGGCTGGCCGCGCCAAGGCGTTCCAAGAGCTCGATGTAGTGCTGGACGTTCGCCTCTGCGTGGCCCTTGTCGTGCGTGTCCTCGCCCAAGACGTCCAGGGTTACGAGCAAGCCTTCGCCGGTGAGGTCGCCGGTGACGCGGGCTGCGTCCTCGATCGTCTCTCCGGCGATGAACCGGCGGACGACGTCGCCCGTGAACGGTGCGGTCTCCACGACCCTGCGTGCGCCGCCGCTGCGCGACGCGACGAGCAACGCCTGACGAAGCACTGTGCGAACCCCTTGTCCGACGGGTCTGACCACCGATGGCCCGACGTGCCTGACCACCGGTTGTCCGGCGGGCCTGACCACCGGTTGTCCGGCGGGCCTGACCGCCGGACGAGGACGGCCCTCTCCGACCAGGTTATGCCCGGCCGGAACCCCGTCGATCACGACACGGTGCCGAGGTTGCTCCCGCCCCCGTGCTGCTTCACGTATTCGGACATGCGGGCGGTCTTGACGGCGTCGAACAGCGCGGTCGCCTTCGTCCGGTCCAGGAGGACGACGCTCTGCTTGCCGCGCCTGCCGGTGCCCTGGTGCGGGGCCGTCAGGAACATCACGTCCGACGCGCGCACGCTCCGCATGCTCACCGCCAGCGAGCGCATGTCGCCCGCCGAGACGCCCTCGTCCACGCTGATCGACTTGGTGAGCGCGGACAGGAACCGGTCGAGCTTGAGCGGGTTCGTGAGCGTCCCGCGGTCCGCGGCCTGCTTGGCGAGGGCGCCGAGGAACGCCTGCTGGCGCTTGATCCGGTCGAAGTCGCCGTTCGGGAGGTTGTAGCGCTGCCGGACGAACAGCAGCGCCTCCTCGCCGTCGAGCTTCTGCTTCCCGGCCGTCCACTGCTTCTTGCGGGCCGGGTCGTACACGCTCTGCTTGATGTTGACGGTGACGCCGCCGAGCGCGTCCGTCATCGACTTGAACCCCTCGAAGTCGATCGCCCCGTAGTGGTCGACCCGGACGCCGGTGAGGTTCTCGATTGTCTCGATCAGCAGCTTCGGCCCGCCGAACGAGAACGCCGCGTTGATCTTCTGGTCGCCGTAGCCGGGGATGTCGACCCACGAGTCGCGGGGGAACGAGACGATGTACGCCTTCTTCCGGTCCGCCGGGAGGTGCAGCAGCATGATCGTGTCGGTGCGCTGCTGTCCCGGCTTCCAGACCTGGTTGCCCTCCCCGGTCGTGGCCGCGTCCGCCCGCGAGTCCGACCCGACGAGCAGCCAGTTCTCGGTGCCCTCCACGTTCGGGCCCGGGCGCTGGGCCCCGTCGTCCGGCATGACGCCAGGGATCCGGTCGATGTTGCCGTTGTAGGACGACTGCCGCTGCCACACCAGCCCGCCGAGCCCCGCCACGACCAGGACGACGAACACCCCGATCGCGATCAGCACCCGGGGCCAGCGCCGCTTCCGCTTCGGCTCCCCTTCACCGTCGACGCCGCCCCAGAACGCGGCGTCCTCCGCGTCACCCGTCCCGGCGCCGCCGCCCGGGGTGACGCCGGGCGCGTCGGCCGCACTGGGGTCCGCGCCTTGCGCAGGCCCCGCGCCGGACGGCTGCGACGCGGGCGCGCCAGGAAGATCTCGGCCGGTCATGCGCCGAAGCTACCAGCCTGATCAAGCGCCGACGCCCCCCTTCGCCCCCACTTGTCCAATCCAGGCACACCTACATCCCCGGCCAAGACCTGCCCCAGGATCCCCCGGCCAAGACCTGAGCCGGGCCCACGGGTCGTGCGGCCGGAGGCGCCCAGCGCCGGAGGCCGCACGACCCGCCGG